>NZ_JBHSOW010000008.1:0-88655 GCF_042656405.1 Paenibacillus solisilvae
GTACAGGACTAAGGCCGCCTAATTGCCTTTATTTATTTGTACTGTCTACTTGACGGGGTGCAGTTCAGTCTTAGACTGCTGCTGTTTACTGAACAAAAGTACCCGTTAGCATCATGCCGCCAGAGTAAAGGCAACCGATCATTCAAGTCAATTACTCATCCCATTTGGAATGAAGTACATGATGGCAAAAGTTGGGGCGCTTATATCCCGGAAGAAGCAGTTCGCATACGTCGGCGTTAATCGTTCCATATGTTGTTTCCGGTTTGTGTTTGAAGCCTTCCAAGAATGCATGTAAGATGTTGTGTTTGAACCGGTTGCGAGGAAAAGCCTCGACGACTTGCTGCCGCGCTTCTGCTGAGATAAGATCGAAGTTCTTCCCGACCACATCATAACCGACGCCAAAATTCATAAGCGCCGCTTCGGTTTCCTTATACTCGACGATTCCGATGGTTGTATGCAGGGCAACAGCATCCCATACAAGGCGAATGGAATCTTCCGGGACGCCGCGACTTTTAAGAAAATCGCGGGCAGCGTTAGCCCCATCGACCTCAAAGCGTTTGTCCGTGCTTCGGAATGCGGGAGTAAGGCCGAGATCGTGGAAAAGCGAACTGATATAAAGCAATTCAGAATCGTATTTCATTTGATTCAGGTTACCCTTCATAGCCGCGAACAGAAATACCCGGTTCGAGTGGTTCCACGGAAGGTCGTCGCCATGCTCACGCAATAATTCAGCAGCTTCAACGGCTAGTTTACTATCGGGAATCTTTATATCAGCGATTAAATTCGTCATCGATAACTTCCTCCTTAAACTTTGTTTTTAGTTTGTACATCAAAGAAGACAACTGAAGGAACATATTCAGCGATTGGTGACAAGTTTACAAAGATACGCTTTTATATTAACGATTTCACAAGTATTCTGTTGTTGTAATGCTACGAATACGTCCTGAACGATATCTTCGGCGTCCTGAGACAATCCGAGCATCCTGTAGGCGATAGAGAAAAGCAACGGGCGATATTGGTCATAAAGGGCATGGTAATCAAGCATTTCGTCTAGTTCCAATCATTCAGGATTTAAAAGCCTTTGTGTTTGAAGCGAGTAGTATCGCTCACGACTGAGAATAACACGATTCAATATAGAATTCCCAATTTTAAGGTGATTATTTTATAATAAAAACGCAGCCGATCAGATGCAGGCCAAGAATCCGTATGGGAACGCAAGCGGTGAAGGAGGAGTAGTTCAGGTGTATTTCATTGGTAATTTACTTCATAAAAAGGGTGCCTGGCAAAGAATTGTATATATAAAAATTCTCTAATACTACAAATTTCGACATACCCAGCAGAAATAACTTACTATAATCAGGTTATTACCTAAAGGAGAGGAGCGATTCCTATTACTGGAAAGGAAACACCAGTTAAACTTGATGTATTAGAAGTTGCTCAATCCATCGGTCTTGACATCGAACGTATGCTCGAATTTATTTCTAATGAAACAGCCGTTAAGGCTGGGCAACAAACCCCGCCGATTCGCAAGCAGCTTCCTTTCATGTGACGAATATCGTCTGAAGGAAGTACAGTGCTCGAATCAGGAACTGCGTACCTTTCAACTGACACACAGCTCGAGCACGCATTGTCTCCAGGCAGATGTCTACGTACATAAAAGCCCAACATAAAAGGTTTTAAAAAAGCTTGTTCTATCAGGCTTATGGCTGTCGAGAAACCTCGACGGCCATTTTTATTTTCATTTCGTTTAATCCATGACCCACCCAACGATTGGCCGCAGATCGCAGGTATCTACCCTCTAATGGATCTAAGTGAGGATACCGCCAATAACAGCAGCGGGATAAACAGCCCAAAGGTGAGGGCATAAAAAGGCCAAATTTCGGATGCGAAAATTCGAAAATAAACAATATTGGGGTAGACAATAATGGATAATACCGCCAAAATCATTCCGCATGGCACGATAATCGGCCGATAGGAGCTTAAGTTGAAGATCTGGGCCAGCCCTAGTACAGAGGCGTAGAAACAAACGGCAAGCTTGAAAAATATCGTTAAAAACCAAATGATTGCAACCAGCACCTCAATTCGCTGCAGAAATTCGCCGACATGTATCTTTTTAGCTAAGGTATAGCTTGGAAACGTGTGCCTGGAGGTGAAGTCCCAGCCAAGGACAAGAATACAGCAGAGGGTAAGGATTACAATGATGCCGCCGCCAAGGAGCCCGCCTTTGATGAGTGCTTTTCCAACCTTTTTATTTTGCCTGATGTAGGGGTAGAGCATAAGAAATACAACCATTTCTAAATACGGAATGGAAAGAACAGATAAACTGCCATGCAGGATCGACGTCATTTTGGCTTCAAAAACAGGCTGGATTCTATCGAAATCAATCTGCGGAATCAAAAAGGTAATCAAGATAAAAATAAGAAAGATAACCCAAGGAAGAAAAATCTCTGAAGCGCGTCCGATGACTTCTAATCCAAGACTGATACCCATCATGATAACAATCAGAAAGACGAGATGCACAACCTGGATAGGTGTCTCAGGCATGATGATAGTCGTTATAAAATCGCCAACATTGCGAAGAACCAGAGCTGCCAGAAGGAAGAAAAAAGAGAAAAACAGCAGTCCGACGAATTTACCGGCCCACTTTCCGAGGATCCGCTCACAATACTCCATTAATGATTGATTGGGAAATCGAGTCCCTAGGGCGATGTAGATAAGTAAAGGCAAAATGCCAAGCACGATCCCGACTATTGCAGCGATCCATCCATCCTGCTTGGCAACGGATGCAAGCGCTGACGGTACGATTAATATCGTACTCCCCAAACTGAAGAGAATGACTAATATTGTGAACTGACGTATATTGATTTTACCTTTCTCAATCATCCTCCGGCGCCCCCTTTCCATGAGCTGCTCTAGGCAGATAATATCATTCTGCTCATCGGTTTAAATATGGCGGTGATCCAATCTAACGGATTTGGGATCGGAATTTGCAAACCTTGCAGGATGCTTAACAGTAGTCCAAAAGCGATCAGGATGGAAAATACCCACAGCTCTTTATGAAGCTTTTTCTTCAAGAGCAGGGGGAATTCATATCGAATAACAAGAACAGCCGCGATGATCGTTACCAAAAGCACTTTAGGATCCTCCCATTCTCTCGAGGAAGGATTCAACTACGGAGCCGGTACGGCGGATTTTCACACGGACGGTAATATGAACAGGCAGATCGACAAACTCCTGCTCCCAATGATCCTGCAATTGACTCCATACTTTGTAATTGGCACGATGGATGGCTGTTCCAAATCCGAAGATATCGGATTGATACTTCTTTGCTTTACGAACGGCCTGCTGCATCGTTCCTTTGATTTCTGCACGTACTTTTTTCTCAATAATAGAAATGGACCGATCCGTGCCTAATTTCATCATACATTCTACTTCCCCGATGTTGCCCTCCGCGCGGACGCTTACATCTACCTCAGGATGACCGTTTACGATCCTGCCTTTTATTTTATGATGCGTCTTAAGAAGCTCAACGTTGAGATTGCCCCCATCCGGACAACTAACCCGGACGATTGTGCTCTTGATGTTTCCTTGGATGTAGTTATAGCCTTTGCTCTCTTTCGAATTGAGCCATCCAACCAATTTATCTTTACGGAAGACTGCTAGATTTTGATACTCCAACACCGTTGGAGGAGTTGCTGAATCTAAGTTGGCCCGCGTATGTCCCAGCCGGGGATTCCCTTTAATTCGAATGCCTGCCAGCACGGGATCCTTGCCTTTATCGACCAGATCAAATATGAGCTGATGCAAATCGACTTTGGAGCTTGCTCCCCAGCTATTCTCGGTAGTTTCAAGAGAGGAGAACAGTTTATTTGCAGGAATTTTTTCAAGAGGAGTTAAAATCTCTAACACTTCATTAGCAGTCGTATTCTTAGCTACTATGATGTAGAAATCCGTTCTCATTTCATGATCTCTTGAAAGTCCGTCCAGCACCTTGGCGATCCCCTCACGGGCCAGCTCCTCGCCAATGACTAGGATTCGCAAATGAGAGGTATAAATTTTTCTTGGCGTGGACCTTGTCAGCTCCCGAATGGATTCAAAGATGGTTCGCTCAGTCCCTATTTGCAGCGTAACGACAGGCAGCCGCTGACTACCCGCGTTCTTAGCTGCAATTTCACTTGGATTGATTAATTGAACAGATACATGATATCCATCCTTATCCTTATTCTTATCAAAGCCTAATGCCGTCGTAATGGACAGTTCATTGAGCTCTTTTCGATTCCAACAGCCTGTTAATATAAGTATCGCAACGGTAATAAAGGTTATTTGCATGCCTCTTCTTAACATCACCAGTTCATCACCTTTAAGTTCTATTGCAACTTTTTGCAGCTTGTATCATGTATCGATGCTAGCTTTTCGGGTTCGGTTCGGGAATGGAGCTGTTTTGTTCCCGTTTGACATGATTCGGACTTATTAGCCGTGGACGGGTAAATAACGCCCAATGCGGCAGACGGAAGATATTGTCCTTTTGATCCTCCATGATGAATGGCGCAAAGGGGGCCAAGTAGGGAGTACCAAACGAACGTAAGCTGCATAGATGGAGGACCATTGCGATTAAGCCAACGAGTATTCCATACAAACCCAAGGTTGCGGCAAGCATCATAAGAGCGAACCGTATCATTCGAATGGTTATTCCCATGTTGTAGGAAGGAATGACGAAGTTGGATATCGCAGTTATCGATACGATGATTACCATTGCCGGTCCGACCAATCCTGCTTCAACTGCCGCTTGTCCAATAACAAGAGCTCCTACGATGGATACGGCCTGACCGACGGTCTTGGGCATTCGAACGCCGGCTTCCCTCAGAATTTCAAAGGTAACTTCCATCAGAAAAGCCTCGACAAAAGCAGGGAACGGGATTCCCTCTCGCTGGGCTGCAATGTTTATAAGCAAGGATGTGGGTATCATTTCTTGATGAAAAGTCGTTACTGCGATATAGGCAGCAGGTGCAAGCAAGGCAATAAACAGGCACAGGTATCGGAGAAGCCGAAGTATTGAGCCGATATCCGCCCGTTGATAATAGTCCTCCGCGGTTTGGAGAAAATGCGTAAATAACGCAGGTACGAGGAGGACGAAGGGGGTGCCGTCTACGACAATGGCAATGCGCCCTTCCAGAAGTCCAGCTGCAACCACATCCGGCCGTTCTGTATTATAAACAGTTGGAAATGGTGTGTAGGTTTCATCTTGAATCATCTCTTCGATATAGCCGCTCTCCAATATGGCATCCAAATTAATCCGGTCCAAACGTTGACGGACTTCACCCACAACCTGATCGTTCGCGATTCCTTTGATGAACATAAGGGCTACATCAGTTTGGGTAACACGTCCGATTTGTCTGGTTTCCATCCAAAGGTTAGGGTCTTTTATTTTCCTGCGGATTAGAACTGTGTTGGTTCGTAAGGTTTCGGAGAAACCCTCGCGCGGACCTCGGACAACGGACTGGGAAGAGGGTTCTGTAACTCCTCGGTCTTTCCAGTGCGCTGTGCTTGCAGCGATACCCTCTGGACAGCCATCGAGCAGAATAACGGTATCTCCTGATAAAATCATATGGTACAAGGAATCAAAATCCGTTACGCCGGGAATGCCGCCTATTTTGAGAATGCGGTCTTTGATGATGGTTATTGGATTTACTTCCTCCGAAGCTTGGAGAAACACATCCGTTTCTTTGCTGTCTATAAGAAGTGATTCTAATATTTCTTTGGGATTTGCAAGTCCATCCATATAGATTATGGCTGCCTTAATTGGTTTGCTGCTAGACTGAAGGGTGAATCTTCTTATGACTAGGTCAGTGCTGCTGCCAAGACCGATGTTAATGATGCTCAGCGATTCTTCGATATTTGTGTTTAAAGGGTTCATAGCGGAGCTCATCGAATCACCCGACTTCTTTTTGTTCATTGTTTCCATATCGGGTGTGTATTAAAACAAAGGAGCTAATGAATGCTCCCATTAGTCAGGTTTATTCCTTCATTGATCATCAGTTCGTTCCTTTGCTCCTGAACTTCGCAATCCCCCAAAGCAGAAGCGGCATGACTAACATATGGAAGGGGAGAATGAATGGAATCGCGATCTTCTGCGGAAAAAAAACAGAGCTGTCGATAAAGTCACGGGGCAGCAGGGCAAGAATTACAGCAAGAGGTGCCACAACCCACATCATCTTCCTCCAATTGTGAACGCCGCACCACTGAGCTGTACCGTAGGTGCTGATAAAGAAATAAAGAGAGACCTTCACGAAGATGCCGATAATCCAAATGGCAATGACCAAAGAGTCCAGATTTTGTACAAAATCAAAATAGGAGAGATACCGGACCAGATTAAAATAAGGGTAAGTCAATGAGGAACTGGTAGCATGGCCTAGAGTGGACACAATTGCAAAAGAAGCCGCACATGTCAGGATGGCAGCCGTGCCGACCCCCCAAATCGCAGGTTTCATACCCTTCTTAGGATGGGAAACGAACGCAAATACCATCATCAGCAGGACACTATCTCCTAGAAAGGAGGATGTCGGCAGCGACCCTTTCAGTATGGTCATCCATCCCGAGTCCACATATATGGGAAGAATGTTCGTAAAATCCAAATCCTTAATGCTAAGCAGCAGTGGAATCAAAATGGCAAGCAAAACAAACGGACCCAAAATTTCGCTGCAGCGTGCAATCGCTTCTATTCCCGAGGCCGTCACATATACCGCAACCAAGAGCATGCCGAGGATGGGGACAATAAGGGGTGTACGGGGGAGTATAGTGCCCACAATTAATTCCGAATACTGCCGTAGTATGATTGCCAGCACGGAATACCAGAACAGCATATAAAGAAAAACGACTGTTTTACCCAACCACCTTCCTATTATTCGCTCGACATATTCAACAAAGGTTTGATGAGGAAAGATGTTACTCAGACGTGAGGAGACAAAAGCGGTGAATACACCAAATATCCCGGCTGCCGCAGTGGAAATCCAAGCATCCTGCCGCGCAATCTCTATGGCTGGATTGATCGTTAGCAATATGGTCATGCCCACTTGCATCGTAGACATTAACCAAAACAATTGATTCCCGCTAATTCTCATCTTGTTCATGGTTCAGCTTCCTCTATCAAGAAATTTACCGAGCGGGCGGAATATGAAATCCACCAATTGGGTAGGTCCTGGTAAACTCGGAACGATGAATAGCAGGACGGCGATTACCCAGCCAACAGCCAGTATGGTGAGGGATGCCACAATTTCGTTCTTTGGCGCATTCCTCACCTTCACCCAGTGGACAATCGAAAGGATCAAACAAACCGACATCAGTAATGGAAATTCTCCTTTAGTCATTTTTATCCACCTACTTAGGGGAAGTCGGTTCTACGTTTGACAGTCCTGGACGCAGAACTTTCGACTTCGCCGTAACTGTAACGTCGACTGTTGGATAGAGTTCACTCCAGTGATCCTTCATCTTCTCCCACTCTTTTGGATAGGCGCGATGAAAGACACTGGCAAAATCAAAGATATCTGACTTCATTCCCTTCTGGACTCTCTTTAAAGCGAGCTTCACCCGTGACTCAATATCAAAGTTTATGTAAGCTTCAACTTTTTTAAGGGCTTTCTCATCCGATATCAAATTTAACGATGTTTCGTTCTGAAGCGCATCTACCTCTGTATGAATGTCGACCGCCATCTTTAACTCCCCGTTAACAATGGACGGTTTCAGCTTCGTGCTGCTGTTGAGCAGCCGAAAGGATAACTCCCCGCTGCTATTTTTCGGATTTACGGTTATCACCGCGGTCTTCATTTCATTACGCAGCCACAAGGCTCCCCTTGAGATGCTGTCATTAATGCTGCCTGTCATCTTGTCTTTCTTGAAAACCGCGGTTCCTCTAATTAAGCTCATAGCTTTATCTTTCTCAGACTTGGATATGACCGGGTTCAAATATGGCAGTGCAGCATCCCCTGAATCGCTGGTCAGCATAGCAGCCAGCTCCGCTAAGGTAACGCTTATCATGATTTTGCTTTTGGATATTTCCCTTAATACTTCCGATGTATCCCGTTCGAGAATGGATTGTAATTCAAGGGCTTCACTTGCTTTTCCTTTGCTGACATAGATATAAGCCCTCTCTCTAGGCTGCGGCGCTCTCATCAAATAATCGATATCATCCCGAATTCCGTTTTTGGCTGCTGCCTCCCCGAAAATGACAATTTCCGCATGCCCCCAGAACAGCTTTCTTGGAATCTGCTCCTGGAGATTTGCAAGCGCAGCCGCGATGTTCTCACCGGTTGCGGTTCGAACAAATGTATTCTGAGTACCGGATCCGCTTTTTTTTTCCATTCCCACGCCTCCGCCGCCGCCAGAAGCACGCGCGATAAAAATCTGAACCGATAACGCGATTTTTTTTTTGGAATGATAATCGATAGCCGCTCCGGTTATGAGCGCCAAATCATTGACTTCTGTGCGGTCCCAGCATCCAGTCAGAATAACTGCATAGAAGCAAAGGAAGATAGCCAGCACAAGCGGATGGCTTCGGCTCATGCCCTTCATTGTTTCTTCCCCTTTCGAATGGCTGCCAGCACAAGAAGGAGAATAGGCAGCAGGAGCTGGAAAGTCAAGGAGTAAAAGGGTATGGTTGTTTTTAATATTTGTGTGAGCACCCCGAAATTAGGTGCTGCCCAAATACTGAAAAGAACAATGAGAAAGCCAATCGGTAAGATTAAGGACCGGTAGCTCGAGAGCTTCAGGCACTGGGCTGCTGCAAGAACAGATACATAATAGCCGACGGCTACTTTAATGAAAATACCTATTAACCAAACCGACATAAGCAAGGATTCAATATGCTCGAGAAAATCAGCCAATGAGATATAGCGTACAGCTGTGAGAAAAGGGTAGTTTAGGTCTTTGCTCAGCGTTCCGAATATAAACAGCACAGCGAAGTTGATGCTGAGCATGGTCAATACAACTACGCCAAGGCTAATAAGGCTCCATTTCAATGCAGGTTTTCCTTTTTCTTTTAGGATCGGCAGCAGGAATGCGATTAGAAAAAACTGTGAGAACCAGGAGCCGAGTATGAGAGATCCCGCGACAGAAGGGAACAGCCCATGCTCCAATATCGGCTGAATTTGCTTAAGGTGCATATCAGGAGCCATAATGACGAGCATACCGAAAATCACGCAGATTGCAGGAGGCACAAGTACTTGCGCAGAACGGGCAATAACCTCGATACCTGCATGAACCGAATAACCGCATACGGCTGCCATACAAATCATGACGATAATAATCGGTGTTTGCACCAGGAATGTTTCCACAATGAACTCCCCATACTCCCGAAGGACAATGCCGGTGGAGTAGATGAAGGAGATCAGATAGATCAAAGAAAGGGCTCTTCCCATGCAGGGTCCCAGAATCGTATCCACATATTCTACAAACGTATCGTTTGGGAATTTGCAATGTAGCTTATACATCACATAGACGGTCAACAAACCGATTATGGAGGCTAAGAAGGGTGTCATCCACATGTCCCTGCCTGCTGCCTGCATCGTTAAAGAAGGAACGATAAGCGCGGCTGTAGCCAGAATAGTCGGATGCATCAATATGGCCAATTGAAGCGGAGATATTCGACCTTTTTCTATCATGATGGTTCATTCCCTTTAGTCGGTTCTGGCTTATTTCCCGAAGGCTGGCGAATATAGTTGGTTTTCCCTGTCAAGCTGGGTCTTGTCCTCATGGACCAGATTGGAGCCCGGATCAGCACGTCTTTAAGCTCGCTCCCTTTCATCGGTGCAAGCGGCTGGAGATAAGGAACCCCAAGCGAGCGCAGGGAACAAAGATGAATCACGAGTACAATGATGCCCAGCATCAAGCCAAGCAGACCAAGCATTCCTGATAAAAGCATGATTGGAAAGCGCAGCATTCTCAGTGCAATACCTGCGGCATACTGCGGCATCATGAACGACGCGATTCCGGTTATGGCCACAACCATAACCATTGGCGAGGATACGAGTCCGGCAGAAGTGGCGGCTTGTCCAATGACAAGCGCGCCAACGATACTGACGGCTGCGCCGACCTGTTTGGGAAGTCGGACGCCGGCTTCCCGCAATGCCTCGAACGATACTTCCATCAGGAGCGCTTCGACAAGCGCAGGGAACGGAATATCTTCTCTTGATTTTGCAATGCTAAGAAGCAGCGATGTCGGTACCATTTCTTGATGAAAAGTCAGAATTGCAACATACAAGGAAGGCAGAACCAAACTAATCACAAAGAAAAAGTAGCGAAGCCACCGGATGAGCGAACCGATAACGAACCTTTGGTAATAATCCTCGGGTGACTGCAGGAGATTGAATAAGGTTGCCGGAGCGATCAGGGCGAACGGAGTTCCATCCACTAAGATGGATACCCGTCCTTCCAGGAGTGAAGCACTTACCACATCCGGCCGCTCGGTCGCTTGAATTTGGGGGAAGGGAGAGAATGGATTGTCCTCAATTAATCCCTCAATATAACCGCTCTCCAGAATACCGTCGATATCGATGCGCTCTATCCGTTCCTGTACCTCTGTAATAAGCGATGGGTTGGCGATTCCCTCCATGTATACGATGAGCACTTCCGTGCGGGTATGCCTTCCAGTCTGAAAAGGAATCATTTTCAATGATGGACTTTTGATTTTTCGCCGCAGCATAGAGGTGTTTACGCTGATCGTCTCTGTGAATCCTTCCCGCGGACCTCGGACGAGCGATTCCGCAGTCGGTTCCTCAATGTTGCGTTTTTCCCACGTGCCAAGACCTAAAGAATACCCGATTGCAAAACCGTCAATGAATAGAATCACATTGCCGCTGGAGAGCTTTGATACGGCCTCGGAGATCATCTTTATTTCACTGTATTTCACGATAGAGATGAGAGAAGCCAGTCTTTCATTGAGGAGGGAGCCATCATCTTCAGGTTGTACGACAGATAATGGGGACAGCACATTCCGATGAAGGGAATCGAGATTCACCATGCCGTCGATATAGACAAGGAATGCCTCTGTCTTTGCGCCGATACTAAAGGAGCGAAATATGACATCCTGACAGTTGTTATACAAGTTAGTAAGGATTTTATGATTCCCATCCAGAGAGGAGGAAACAGCTTCCTGCGAGTCCGTAGGCATGGAATTCATGATGAAAGGCTCCTTGTTCGTAATAAGTTTCATTTTTTCCATGTATGCCGGCCATTAAACTCACCGGGCACGAATGAAATCGGATTCAAGGCTCCCAGCGCGGCAGGGTGCAGGTTGAAAATATCACCTGTAAGCGGATTAATGAGAAATGCCTAATTGCTATTGTCAAACGCCATTGAAGAGATTATACTGAACTCAGTTCATATGGAATCGATTCCAGAACAACATCTAGCAATCTGGAATAGCTTTCAGCTATCAATATGGTATCGGTACCATATCCAAATATGGAATCGATTCCAGATAATAATCCCGAATGAATTAGGCGGTGGTAGAAGAGGTTTGTTTGCATCGACATGAACAGGATTAGTATGGGAATACTTAATCGTATGATGATCAGGATTAGCCGGATATTTACGCAATTTCAACTTTTTCGAATTCAGAATTGGGGGAACACAACAATGAAATTCAAAGCCTTGTCCAGCGCTCTGCTAGCCTTATGCTTTATTCTCGTCGTAACGGCTTGCGGTCAAAGCAAAACGAACAACACGGGTGGAAATGGAAGCGCTGCAGATCAAAAAATTACCTTGAGGCTGTGGTACTGGAATGGTGCGGTCTCCGATTCGACAATTGTGGCTGCGAAGAAGAAATTTCCAGAAATTAATTTACAGGCAGAGAAGCTTCCATCCGGAGGCGACTACCTGACCAAATTGAAAACGACGATTGCCGGCGGCGGAAGCGGTCCTGATATTGTTGCGATGGACAGCTGGATTTCATCCATGCTGGCATATAAGGATAAATTCCTAAACTTATATGATCAAGGAGCCCGAGATATTCAGCCCCAATATTTGGACTGGAAGTGGAAAATGGCAGCGACCAGCGATGATAAATATTTGATCGGTTTGCCGATTGACGTTGCACCGGTTGTCTTGTATTACCGGAGTGATTTGTTCGCGAAAGCAGGAGTGCCGAGCACGGCTGACGCTATTAAGAGCCAAGTGAAAACCTGGGATGATTATTTCAAGCTCCTGAAGCAGGTAAAGGATTCAACAGGCACACAATCCGGTACGATCGTGGATATCTTCCGAAGCCTGATTGGTCAAAACAGCAAAAGTTTCTTTGATCAGGATGGTACTTACATCGGGGATCAAGCCCATATAAAAAGTGCTTGGGATGCATCGGTAAAAGCTTATCAAGAAGGATTAACGTTCCCATTCTCAAATGATTCCGAGAAAAATGCAGCTATTAATAACGGTAAAGTTTCTTCATTTACCGGGGCTTCATGGGCGGTGGGCGATCTAATCAGCGCAGCGCCAGGCACGAAGGGAAAATGGAATATTGCTTATCCGCCGGGCGGCGTGGGCAATCAAGGCGGGTCATTCCTCGGAGTCTTGAAATCCTCCGAGCATCCGAAGGAAGCGTATGAGCTTATCAAATTCCTGGTCAGCCCAGAGAACTTAATGACCGGCTACAAAGAATTCGGCAATTATCCGTCTACGCCTGAAATTTACTCTAAACCGGAAATGGTGAACAAGAATGAATTTTTCGGCGGTCAAGATCTGAGCCCGGTATTTGCCGATGCGGCAAAAGACGTAAAAGTCGCACATACGGACTCCAGAGACGATATGGTCGCAAACGTCATTGTAGAGGCACTCGGATTCGTAGATACCAAGAAGGAAGATCCGGAGAAGGCATGGACGGACGCGCAGGAAAAAATTAAACGCCAGCTTTCGCGCTAAGTGAATTCCGCCCGGAACCGGGAATCAAATAAAGGATGAGGCGGGCATGCAGATTGAAGCCTGCCTCATCGAATTCGTGGAGGAGTAATATGGGAGGCCTTTTAAAAGACATTTACAAGAGCAGGATGCTTTATCTGTTTATTTCTCCTTTTTATATCTTGTTCCTTATCTTTTCTGTCTTTCCTATTTTCTTTTCGATTTACCTTTCCGTACATAAATGGGATGGAATCGGAGAGATGCAGTCAGTAGGGTTTAATAACTTTGTATATATGTTTAAGGATCCGAGCTTCTGGCAGGTACTAATCAACAATGTCGCGATTTGGTTATTGGCTAACGGACCTATGCTCGTTATTGCGCTGGTCGTTGCCTTTGTAATCAATATGTCGATCGTGAAATTCAAGGGAATCTTCCGAATTGCCTATTTCCTTCCGAATATTACAGCTATGGTAGCTGTTGTTATTATTTTTCAATCGATGTTTGGCAACGAGTATGGTTTGATCAACTATTTTCTAGAGAAGCTTGGCTTGGACAAAATCGCGTGGTTCAATTCCAGCGCCGGTGTCAGAGTTGTCATCGCCGCCATGATCGGGTGGAGATATATGGGCTACAATGCGGTTATTTTTCTATCCGGCCTGCAGAGGATTCCCAAAGACCTGTACGAGGCAGCGAATCTCGATGGTGCAACCACATTTCAGACCTTTACGAAAATTACGATACCTATGCTCAGACCCATCATCTTATTCTCCGTCATGATGTCTACGATCGGCGGATTTCAAATTTTTACGGAGCCACAGGTGTTAGCAGGGAATCAGTCTCCATATCCAGGCTCGGATACGATCGTTCTCTATATGTTCCGGGAAGGTTTTATTTATCAGAACTATGGATACGCGGCGGCTGTATCTTGGGTATTGTTCATTATAATCGGAATAATATCCGTATTAAACTGGAAGCTCTTCAACAGATCGGATGATTAAGGAGCATAGATAAGATGACTTCAAAAAAAATAGCCGTGCATGCTTTTTTGTTAATGGGTGTCGTATTATCCATTTTCCCCTTTTACTGGCTTGTCGTCATGTCGACGAATGAAACGAGCGCCATTTTTGCTTTTCCGCCGAAGTTGACATTCGGCAGCTATTTCATGACTAACTTCAACCATGTGATGGAAAATATCAATTTTACTCGGGCATTCTTCAATACGTTGTTTATTGCTGTATCGAGTACGGTGCTTCAGTTATTTTTCAATTCTTTGACCGGATTTACGTTCGCGAAATTCAAATTTCCAGGCTCCAAAGTGCTCTTCTATTTAATGATTGCAACGATGATGATTCCCGCTCAGATGCTGCTTGTACCGCAATTTATTATCATTAAGGAATTCGGCTGGCTGGGCAGCTATAAAGCGCTCATTGTACCGAGTATGGCAAGCGCGTTCGGGATATTCTGGATTAGGCAGTATGCACTGGCTATTCATGAAGATTTGCTGGAAGCCGCCCGCATCGACGGGTGCAGCAAATTTGGACTTTATTGGCGGATTGCGCTGCCGATCCTTAGGCCTGCGCTTGCATTTCTGGCGATCACGACGTTCATGGGCGTTTGGGAAGATTATTTGTGGCCTTTGATCGTATTGACGGACACCTCCAAATTCACATTGATGCTGGCATTGCAGCAGTTAAAATCCGTTCATACCGCCGATTATTCGATGGTCATGACAGGTACGCTCATGGCTACCGTTCCGCTGATCATCTTCTTCTTATTGGTCAGCCGGCAGTTCATAGCGGGCATCATGGAAGGTGCGGTTAAAAGCTAACGTTCGAAGGGCAGAGATAGGGCTTTAGATATTCAGAAGGCAGGGTGACAATAATGGCGCCGAAGATTAAGGATGTCGCTAAGCAAGCGGGCGTTTCCGTAACGACGGTTTCGAGGGTGTTAAACGGCGAGAAATATGTTAAAGACGATCTGAAGGCCAGAGTTAAACGGGCCATTGACGAGCTCGGATACACGCCTAGTCATATCGCCAGAAGTCTTGTGCTGAAGAAAACGAATCTTATTGGCGTAATCGTTCCGGACATTACGTCGAGCTTTTACTCTACGATTCTAAGTACAATCGAGAGAACGGCAAGTCTCAATGACTATAATCTGATGGTATGCAATATTCTCGAGGATACCGATAAAGAGCTCAAATACCTGCAGATATTCAAGCAGATGCGTGTCGACGGCATCATTATCATGCATGAAAAGTTTAGTGAGGAAATTCGCGAATTGATTCAAAGCCTGGATATTCCATTCTTATTCTCCAGCGTTAAACCGGCTGATCAACAATTTGTATCCGTCATTATTGACGATTATGCGGCAGCCTATGATGCGACTCGCCATTTGATCGGACTCGGCCATTCGCGGATCGGGTTTATCGGCGGGGACATGAGAGATGTGACCTCCGGACAAAACCGGTATCTCGGGTACAGCAATGCGCTGTCTGATTGCGGGATTAAAGTTGAAGATGATTATATCCGGTTTGGCGATTATAAGACGCAAAGCGGGTACGATTTAATGAAGGAAATATTGGCGAATGAGACGCGGCCTACTGCTGTTTTTGCGGTCAGTGACGACATGGCGGTTGGAGCTATGAACGGCATTCATGACTGTGGTCTTAAAGTTCCGGATGATCTGTCCGTCATCGGATTTGACGGAAGCCAGCTGACAGAGCAGGTACGTCCGCGCTTATCCTCCATGGAGCAGCCTATTTTGGAGATGGGTAAAGTGACCGTCGATAAGCTGCTCCGAATGATTGCAGGTAATGAAGAAGAACCGTTAAACGACGTTATTTTAAAGCATAAGCTTGTAGTACGTGATAGCTGTAAGGCTTATAGAGATCACTCATAAACGAAATTATATTGTGATTGGAAGAGGGAGAAGCAGGTTGGAAACATTCGACGCAGTTGTCATCGGGGATGCTAACATTGATCTTGTGGTAGTGGGGTGCGATCAAGTTCCAGAGCCCGGTCAGGAAGTTTTTGTGGACAGCATGATGATGCATTTAGGCGGGGGGGCCGCGCTTTTCTCGGTCTCTTTGGCCAAGCTCGGTCTGCATGTGGCTTTTAACGGGGTTTTAGGGGATGACGGCAATGGAAGATTTATCAAAGAACGTTTCGCCGCTCATGGTATCGATACCAGAATGATTCAAACGAGCCGGGTTCATCATACAGGAATTTCGATTGCATTTAATCCCGATACGGACCGGTCCTTCATTACCTATGCGGGATCGAATTTGGAACTGCAGGTGGATCAGCTGGACCTTGATCAAATCGCCCAAAGCAAGCATGTTCACGTGACAGGGTACAAAGGAAGACGGAATCATGAGCAGTACACGGCACTAGCCAAATCGCTGAAAGAAAAAGGAATCACCTTGTCCTGCGATGTAGGCTGGGATGACTCGGGGGAATGGGACAGCTGCTTGTTCGACTTCATGCGGTATTTCGATGTTTTTCTCATGAATGAGACCGAAGCTCTTCATTATACAGGACTTGAGAATGTGGAAGAGAGCCTCCGTTATATGACTGATTACTGCAATCAGGTTGTAGTCAAACTAGGCTCAAACGGAGCTGCTGCCATGAAAAACGGAATGCTGACCCGCCATCCGGCCTATCAGGTTGAAGCTGTCGATACGACCGGTGCGGGGGATTCCTTTAACGCGGGTTATCTCTACGGCTATTTGTCAGGCATGGATGTAGAAACAAGCCTTCGATACGGTAACGCATGCGGCGCTCTTTCCGTTGGCGCATATGGAGGAAGTACAGGAACGCCGAACCTTGAAGGATTGAAAGCTTTCATTCTTCAGCGCGAGAAAGATTTGACCGTATCGGAATCTGCTAAATGAAGAGGAGACACGAGAGTCCGTGGTTTGCCTGGGCTAACAGTCTATTCGGTGAATTGATTTACGGCTTGATGAAAAAACGGGTACTTTGATTGATGATTCGCTTTAACGTAAAGGAGCGGTTTCGATGATTCAAATCAACAAATATTGGGAGGATCTGAACGTTCTTCAGGTGAATAGGCAGGCACCCCGAGCCTATTACATTCCCTATGCGGATGAGCAGTCGGCGAAATCCGGAAGACGGGGTCAATCCCCGTATTACCAAACCTTGAACGGAAACTGGAAATTTCAATATCACCGTACCGTCCATGACGTGGTGGAACCCTTCTACGAGGAAGATGCGGATGTCAGCGCCTGGGACGAATTAATTGTTCCGTCCTGCTGGCAGGTGAAAGGCTATGACCAGCTTCATTATACGAATCTTAATTATCCTTTCCCATGTGATCCTCCTTATGTACCGGAAGATAATCCGGCTGGGCTTTATGTGAGGGAGTTCAACGTTTCGAAGCCGATGCCGGGCAAAGAACGGTATATCGTCTTTGAAGGCGTTAACGCTTGCTTCTACTTCTGGGTAAACGGGAAGTTTGCCGGTTACAGCCAGGGCAGCCGGATGCCGGCGGAATTCGAAGTATCCTCTCTTCTTCGGGAAGGGAAGAACCGTGTCGCCGTCATGGTGCTCAAATGGTGCGACGGCTCCTATCTGGAGGACCAGGATCTATGGCGGTACTCCGGCATATTCCGGGATGTATACCTGCTTGAGCGCGATGCCACCCATGTCCGGGATGTATGGAATAAACAGACTTTCCAAGACGGCTTCCGCAAGGCTGCCTTAGCAGCGGAGATTGAAACAACAGGCCGCCTGGAAATTCGCGCGGAATTGAAAGATGCACAGGGGACTATCGTAGGTTCGATTCAAGAGATTGTGGATGGAAAAGGAACGCTCCAATTCGAATTAAAGGATCCGGTCTTATGGAATGCCGAGAAACCTTACCTGTACCGGCTTTATGTCCACAGCGGCGGAGAAGTTCTTCAGTTCCCGGTAGGATTCAAGCAGGTTGCGATTGAAGCTGGCGTGTTCAAGGTCAATGGGCAAGCCGTCAAGCTCAAAGGCGTAAATCGGCATGACTCCCATCCGGAGCTTGGCCAGACGATTCCGGTTAAGCATATGATCAAAGACCTTATTCTGATGAAGAAGCATAATATCAATACGATCCGCACCTCCCATTATCCGAGTGACTCCAGATTTATGGAGCTGTGCAATGAATACGGCTTTTATGTGATCGATGAAGCCGACTTGGAATGCCATGGAATTGGGAGCGCCGGTGATTTTCAGGATGGGGTGTTCCATAAGCTTTCCCGTGATCCTGCTTGGCAAGCTGCGTTTGTGGACCGGGCCGTTCGAATGGTGGAACGGGACAAGAATCACCCGTGTGTCGTGATGTGGTCACTCGGTAATGAGTCTGGCTACGGGGCCAATCATATCGCGATGGCTGAATGGGTGAGATCGCG
The DNA here is from genome assembly GCF_042656405.1 of Paenibacillus solisilvae. Classification (NCBI taxonomy): domain Bacteria; kingdom Bacillati; phylum Bacillota; class Bacilli; order Caryophanales; family Paenibacillaceae; genus Paenibacillus; species Paenibacillus solisilvae. The sequence continues at coordinate 18,284 of NZ_JBHSOW010000008.1, forward strand.
TGAAACGTCCATTCCGATTCATTACGAGGGCGCGGCTCCGCATTACGAAGGCAGCTCTCAAGTGGATTGCCTCGATTTGGAGAGCCGCATGTATGCCTCCGTACAGCAAATAGAAGCGTACGCCCGTGACGAGAATCAAAAGAAGCCGTTGTTCTTGTGTGAATACAGCCATGCGATGGGGAACGGTCCCGGCGATTTGTTCGATTATTGGGAGGTGATTTACCGCTATCCGAAGCTGATGGGCGGCTGCGTGTGGGAATGGTCCGATCATGGAATCCAGACGCAAACGGAAGACGGAACGCCTTTTTATGCTTATGGAGGAGATTTCGGAGATACGCCTAATGATGGGAATTTCTGCATCGACGGGCTTGTTACGCCTGACCGGAAGCCTCATACCGGACTGCTCGAGCTTAAGAAGATCATTGCTCCTATTCGTATCGAGGAAGAGAACCTGCCAATCGGGGAAATTAAGGTGACGAACTTATACGACTTTATCGATCTCTCCCATATCGGCGTGTTCTGGAAATTAGAAGAGGATGGCAGGATGATTCACCAAGGACAGCTGGAGTCCATCAAGGCCGGACCTCACAGCTCTCAGATTGTGAGCCTTCCTTACCTGGTGCCGGAGGCGGCGTCCGGACATTATGTTCTCACCTTGTCTTGTTGGTTGAAAGAAGAAACAGTCTGGGCGGAAGCCGGACATGAAATCACCTTCGAGCAGTTCGAATGGACAGCCGGATTGAAGAATGAGCCTGAACCTGAAGTGATGCCGAAGGGGACAACTTCTGTTCAAGCCGAGCAGAAGGGGCAGCTGCTCATGGTGGAAGGCTTTGATTTCGCTCATGTGTTCAACCTGCAAGACGGCACCCTGCAGCGGTTATCCAGGCATGGAGTGGAGATGCTTGCAGCTCCTGCCCAATTCTCGATCTGGCGTGCGCCGACGGACAATGATATGCATGTGAAGGAAAAATGGCTCGAGGAAGGTTACGACCGTGCGCTCATGAAAGTGTACCAATGCGGGTGGGAACAAACCCAGGATGGCGCAATTGAAATCCGAAGCCGGTTTTCAATAGGTGCTGTAAGCCGGTTTACCATCCTTCGGGGTGAAGCGTGCTGGAAGGTGAACCGGAATGGAGCGGTCGATCTCTTGGTGACAACCAAGATTCAGAATGAGCGTCAGTTTCCGTATCTCCCCCGGTTCGGACTCCGGCTATCCATGCCGCAGGGGATGGAAGAAGTGGAATACTCCGGTTTCGGACCGCATGAGAGCTACATCGACAAACGCCAAAGCGTCCGAAGAGGACGGTTCCTGACGACCGTTGACGAGATGTTCGAGAACTATATCATGCCTCAAGAGAACGGAGCGAGATATGGTACGCAGTGGGCTGTCGTTTCTAATGAGCAGGGCATGGGCCTTCAATTCTCGGCGCCGGGAGGCTTCTCCTTCCATGCGTCGCATTTTACACCGGAAGATTTGACGAAAGCCGCCCACACATGGGAGCTGGCCAAGCGAAAGGAAACCATCGTTCATTTGGATTATAAGATGAGCGGTGTCGGCTCCAATTCCTGCGGGCCTGAGCTGGCAGAAGCTTACCGGCTGAGCGAGAAGGAATTCCAGTTTGAGCTTAAGTTGAAGCCTGTCTTTAAAGAGGATGAATAATGCTTGTTGCAGCTTGCAAAGAGGAGGATTTAGGATGAAATATATGCAGATTGAAGGAGTAGACAAGCCGATTTCCCGTCTTATCATGGGTACTGGTGATTTAAGGAACTTAGGAGAGTCTGAGCGCAATATGCTGGATGCATTCGTTCAAGCCGGCGGCAATGCGTTTGATACCGCTCATCAATACCGGGGCAGAGAGCAGATTCTGGGACAGTGGCTGGAAGAGAAGAATTTGAGGGAAAAGGTCGTTATTCTCACCAAAGGCGCCCATCATGATGATGGGAGTCCGGGGCCGCGGGTGAATCCGCAGGCGATTAGAAAAGATCTGACGGAAAGCCTGGAAAGGCTGGGCACGGATTACGTCGATTTGTACGCTCTTCACCGCGACGATCCGGATGTAGAGGTTGGGCCGATCATGGAAGAGCTGAACGAGCATCTAAAGGCTAAGCGGATTCGGGCGATCGGCGCTTCGAACTGGTCGCATCAGCGGATCCAGGAAGCCAACCAATACGCGGCTGATCATAAGCTGACAGGGTTTGCCTTCAACAGTCCGAACCTCAGCTTAGCTAAGCCTAACGAACCTAGGTGGGCGGGCTGCGTATCCGCTGACGAACAGACCTGCAGCTGGCATGAGGCGAACCAGCTCCCGCTGCTGTCCTGGTCTGCCCAAGCGGGCGGATTTTTCTCGGGGAACTTTACCCCGGACAATCAGTCGGATCAGGAAATGGTCAGAGTCTATTACAGCAGCAGCAACTGGGAACGTTACAGACGTACTGTTATACTTGCGGAAGAGAAGCAGGTGTCGCCGATACAGCTTGCCTTATCCTATGTTCTTTGCCAGCCTTTCCCGACCAGTGCAATCATCGGGCCGCGTAATCCGGAGGAGCTTGCATCATCGATTCAGTCCATGAATCTGCCGTTAACCGCACAGGAAGTAGAGTGGCTGGATCTAAAAAGGGAGGCGATTGCACAATGATCAAACATCGGTTAGCAGCTCAGCTGTATACATTAAGAAACGAAGTGAAACAGGATTTCGAAGGGGTACTTAGAGAGCTGAGCAAAATGGGATGGGCGGCGGTTCAAATCGACGGTCTGCACGGCAACTCCGCCCGCGATCTGTCGGCTGTCATGAAGGAGCTCGGATTGAAAACCGCAGGCATGCATGTTGGTTTGGAACGGATGAAGCATGATTTGGCCGCGGTATTGGAAGAAGCCGATCTATTCGGAACCAAAGACTTCATCTGCCATTCGCTTCCGGACGGCCTGCAGAACCCGGAAGGATATGCCAGCGTTCGGCAAGATCTGCTCGAAACGGCCTCTAAAGTAAATGGATCCGGTTATCGGGTTGGCTATCATAATCATGATTTTGAATTTCATACGACCATTGACGGGAAATTCGCCCTCGAATATGTACTGGAAGATCCGGCTGTTTATGCGGAAATCGATACCTACTGGGTGATGAAAGCGGGGCAGGACCCGCTTTCGTTCATCCGCAATTACGCGAATCGGATGCCGATCCTTCATTTGAAGGACATGACGGCGGACGGACGGCAAACATTCGCTGAAATCGGAACCGGCCTTATCGATTTTGCTCCGATTCTGCGGTGGGGTTTGGATCATGGCGTTGAATGGTTTGCAGTCGAGCAGGACTACTGCCCGGGAAAACCGATGGACAGCTTAGCTCTCAGTTTGGAAAATTTGCTGAAGCTTGAGAAAACGCTCTAAAGTTGAATTCTCTAGGGAGAGGTGAGGATGACGTGTTATTTACAGAAAAGAAGCTGAGAGCGAGGCTTCACGAGATAAGCGGAACCCGCTATCGCGATGCGATGCCGCTTGTGAGCTTCTCCGCAGCAGAGGACGAGCTTGGGGCAGCAGGAGCAAGGCCGGCGGAAATTTCGCCCACCTTCGAACTGAAAACCGGCGAGACTTGGACAGGCCGCGACCGTTATATTTGGCTCTCCCGCACCGTTGAAGTCCCGCAGGAATGGACCGGTAAAACCATACTGGGACGCTTCGATTTCGGAGAGACGGGCGGAGGCAATAATGACGGCTTCGAATCGCTGCTCTATTGGAACGGGATTCCTTATCAAGGCGTCGATTCCAACCATCAAGAGGTATTTCTGCCGGAGGATGCAGCCGGGACGATCGGAAAGCTGGATATCCGGCTGTGGTCCGGGCTGGATGGGGGCGGCAGGCCGCGCGAGATGAAGCATACCGTTAGACGTGCCGAGCTATGCTGGCTGGATGACAAAATGGATGATTTCTACTATACAGGCAGAGCTGTTCTGGAAACGATTCAAGTTCTGGAGACAGGCAGCCCTGTCCGCATTAATCTAGTCAAAGCACTGGATCGCGCTTTCTTGAAGGTGGATTGGTCCGATCCTGGTTCGGCGGCTTATTATGATTCTGTTTATGAAGCAAGAGAGCTGCTGATTGCTGAACTAGGCCAGTTCGAGAAGCAGCATCCCGTTACGGTTACCTGTGTCGGGCATACGCATATCGACGTTGCCTGGCTGTGGAGGCTGAGGCATACCCGTGAGAAATCGGCCCGTTCATTTTCTACCGTCCTGAGGCTGATGGAACGGTTCCCTGACTATGTGTTTCTGCAGACGCAGCCTCAGCTGTACGCTTATATAAAGGAAGATTACCCGGATATCTATGAGCAAATCCGTGAACGGATCCGCGAAGGGCGCTGGGAGATTGGCGGGGGCATGTGGCTTGAAGCCGACTGCAATCTGACTTCGGGGGAGTCGCTTGTGCGGCAATTCCTGTTCGGTACCCGTTTCATGCGGGAGGAATTCGGCGTGGAGAGCACGTATCTGTGGCTGCCTGATGTATTCGGATACAGCTGGGCGCTGCCGCAAATTTTGCGGAAGTCCGGATTTAAAACGTTCATGACGACCAAAATCAGCTGGAACCAGTTCAATCGAATGCCGCATGACACCTTCAAATGGCGTGGAATCGACGGATCCGAGGTGCTGACGCATTTCATTACAACCCCGGATGATTGGGAAGAAGCCAATAACTTTTTCTATACGTATAACGGCTTGATCTCGCCGGAGACCGTCAAAGGCGCATGGGACGGCTATCAGGACAAAGAAGTGAATCAGGAGCTGCTGCTGTCTTACGGTTATGGAGATGGCGGCGGGGGTGTCAATCGGGAGATGCTGGAGATGCGCCGCCGGTTGGAGACGATGCCGGGACTGCCGAATGTAACGGCCGGGCGGGCGGATGATTATTTTGACCGCCTGCATCAAACCGTTGAAGATACCGACCGCTATGTGCATGTATGGGACGGCGAGCTTTACCTCGAATACCATCGCGGCACTTATACGAGTCAAGCCTATAACAAACGGATGAACCGCAAGCTGGAGCTGCTTTATCGCGAGACAGAGTGGCTGAGCGCGATGGCTGTCCTGCAGAGCGGTAATTGGGGTCATTACCCGCAGGAGCAGCTGAACAGCGGCTGGACGATCATTCTGCGCAATCAGTTCCACGATATTATTCCCGGCTCTTCGATAAAGGAAGTGTATGAGGACAGCCGTGAGGAATATGCACAAGCGATGTCAATCGCCGAGGCGGCATGGAACGGGGCAGCTGCTAGGATTGGCAGCCGTCAGGAAGAAGGCGCCTTGACGGTTCTCAACAGCTCGTCATGGGAGCGAAGCGATTTGCTGGAAATCTCGGGAGCAAACATTCCTCAGGAAAGCGCATGGACGCATCAGGATGGGCGCAGGCTGCAAGCCCAGTATTCGAATGGGCGTTGGCTCGTCGAAACGGCCGAATTGCCTCCACTTGGGATGGCAGCCATTCATTATGCGGCTGATGGCGCTCAGCTTTTCAGCGTAACGGCCGAAACGCCTTTCAAGCTGGAAGGCCGCTTGCTGAAGACGCCTCATTACGAGATTCAGTGGAATGATTCCGGTCAATTGGTCCGTATTTACGATCTGGATTATCGCCGCGATGTTCTTGCCAAAGATTCAATTGGCAATGAACTGCAGGTATTTGAGGACAAACCGCTAAACTTTGAAGCATGGGACATTGATATTTTTTATCAGGAGAAAATGCGGGTAATCTCCGAGCTGCTGTCTGCCGAGCTCGTGGAAATCGGGCCTTTGGCGGCGGTTGTTGAATTCAAGTGGCGGTATGCGAATTCTGAGATTTCACAGCGAATGACTGTGTATACAGGTAGCAGGCGGATTGATTTCCGTACGCATATCAATTGGCAGGAGCATCAACAGCTCTTGAAAGTGGCTTTCCCCGTAGATGTCCGCTCTACCGAGGCCACATATGACATCCAATTCGGAAACGTTAAACGTCCGACACATTGGAATACAAGCTGGGATTATGCAAGATTCGAATCGGTGGGGCATCAATGGGCGGATTTGTCCGAGCGCGGCTGCGGCGTAAGCCTGCTGAATGACTGCAAATACGGCTATGACATCAAGGATAATGTGATCCGTCTCTCGCTGCTCAAATCCGCTGTTAATCCGGATCCGGACGCTGACATCGGAGAGCATGATTTTGTCTATGCTCTTCTTCCGCATGAAGGAGATTGGTATGCGGGCGGAACGGTACAGGAAGCCTGGTCGCTAAATAACCCGTTGACTTGTATCGAAGGCGGGGCTGACCTGCGTTCATTCTCCATGTTCAAGCTGTCTGTTCCAAACGTGATGGTAGATGCAGTCAAAAAGGCAGAGGATGGCAGGCAGCTGGTGCTGCGGATTCACGAGTTTGCAGGACTCCGGACTCAATTCAAGATCGGGAGTGATCAACATATCCTTTCGATAAAGGAATGTGATCTCATGGAAAGGAATATTAGAGAAGAGGATTTTCAAGGTGCTGAAATCGTACTGAAACCTTATGAAATCAAAACTTTTCTTGTGCGTCTTGAAGTCTAGCAATTCAATCTACTACAAAACGAGGTATTTGCCGATGAAGACAATTCGATTGACCATGTCACAGGCTTTGCTGAAGTTTTTGGATCAACAGTATTTGTCCGTTGATGGCGAAGAGATTAAGTTTGTCCAGGGTGTCATGGGTATCTTTGGACATGGTAATGTAACGGGTCTTGGCGAAGCGCTCGAGCGTGAAGCCGGTGAACTGACGTTTCTGCAGGGCAAAAGCGAACAGGGCATGGTTCACGCGGCTGCGGCATTTGCCAAACAGAAAAATCGTCGTCAAATCTTTGCCTGCACCTCTTCAATCGGCCCGGGTGCACTCAATATGGTGACCGGCGCTGCTACGGCAACGGTCAATCGTATTCCGGTTCTGCTGCTGCCGGGAGACAATTTCGCCTCCCGCCAGCCGGATCCTGTCCTGCAGCAGCTGGAAGTTCCGAGCGACTATTCGATCTCTGCGACGGATGCATTTAAGCCTGTCAGCAAGTTCTGGGACCGGATCGTCCGCCCGGAGCAGCTGATGTCTTCGCTTCTTCAGGCGATGCGGGTGCTGACCGATCCTGTGGAGACAGGTGCCGTCACGTTGGCGCTGCCTCAGGATGTTCAGGCGGAAGCCTATGATTATCCAGCCTCTTTCTTCGAGAAGCGGGTTCAATACCTGGATCGCCGGCCGGCCGCTCCTGATGCGATTGATCGCGCCGTTAATTTGGTCATGAATAAGAAGAAGCCGCTCATCATCGCAGGCGGCGGCGTCCATTATGCAGGGGCAGCGAAGGAACTGCTCGCATTCGCGGAAGCCTGCGGCATTCCTGTAGCTGAAACACAGGCCGGGAAAAGCGCGGTCCCTTGGGATCATCCGCTTAGTCTCGGCGGAGTCGGCACAACCGGAACGCTCGCGGCCAACCGCATCGCCGCTGAAGCGGATCTGATCATCGGCGTCGGTACGCGCTTCTCGGACTTTACAACGGCTTCCAAGTGGGCGTTTCAAAATCCGGATGTCGCTTTCCTGAATCTAAATGTGAGCGCATTCGATGCGGTCAAGATGGATGCTGTGGTCGTTACGGCAGATGCGAAGGAAGCGATTGCCGCTCTACAGGAAGCATTGACCGCACGCGGTTACCGCTCCGGTTATTCTTCGCTGCACATCAGCAGCCTTAAAACGGAATGGGATCATGAAGTGGACCGCCTGTATGCGCTAGAGAGCGACGAAGGGCTGACGCAGACGCGCGCAGTCGGTGTCATCAACGGTTTCGTAGAATCGACAGATGTCGTTGTCTGTGCCGCCGGCAGTCTGCCGGGCGACCTGCACCGGGTATGGAGAACCGTAGAGCCGAAGACCTACCACATGGAATACGGCTTCTCCTGTATGGGATACGAGGTCAGCGGAGCATTCGGCGCAGCTCTTGCGGAACCGGAACGGAACGTGTATGCATTCGTAGGCGACGGCAGCTATATCATGCTGCACTCCGAGTTTGTGACGGCTATTCAAGAAGGGGTCAAGCTGACTGTGCTGCTGTTCGACAACCATGGCTTTCAATGCATTCATAACCTGCAGCGCGGACACGGCAGCGACGGATTCGGCAATGAGTTCCGCTTCCGCTCCAAAGAGACGGGCCGCCTGAACGGTTCGTATATGCCGATCGACTTTGCCGCGCATGCCCGCAGCTTGGGCGCAGCCTCTTATACGGCGCGTACCGCTGAAGAGCTGGAGCAGGCGCTCCAGCTGGCCAAAGCAGAGCCGGGACCTGTGCTCGTAGAGATCAAGGTGCTTCCGGGAACCAACACCGATGGCTACGAGTCTTGGTGGCATGTGGGCGTACCTGAAGTGTCGGTGAGCGGCAAGGTGCTGAAGGCGCACGAGCAGATGCGGAAGAATGTGAAAGCAGCGCGGCCTTATTAATTTCATCCTTTTATCTAAGCGGAAAAGTAACGGTCAAGGCCTGCCCCAGCAGGATCAGGCCTTGCCTATGATAACCAAATTTACATGCTGGGCAGTCGCTGGTATACATGGAGCTCGTGCTGTAGACAGCCGCTCTCCAACCTAACAGAAAGAAGGGCTTATGATGGAGCATGTTTCATTTGCAGCTGATAAAGCATTCGATTTTGTAGCGATCGGCCGTTTATGCATCGATTTGAATGCCAATGAAATTAATCGTCCGATGGAAGAGACGATGACCTTTACGAAATACGTTGGCGGCTCACCGGCGAACATTAGCATCGGTATGTCCCGTTTGGGGATGAAAGCTGCCTTTATCGGCAAAGTGGCCAATGATCAGATGGGGCGGTTTATTCTCCAATATCTGCAGACAAACGGCATTGAGACGTCGGGAATAACCACGGATCGGACGGGAGCCGTAACAGGCCTTGCCTTTACCGAAATCAAGAGCCCCGAGGATTGCAGCATCCTGATGTACCGCGATAACGCCGCCGATTTGCTGCTCGCGCCGGGGGAAGTCGACGAATCGCTTATTGCTGGCAGCAAGGTGCTGCTCGTTTCCGGCACGGCACTGGCGAAGAGCCCGTCCCGCGAAGCTGTACTGCTTGCGCTTAACTATGCAAGGAAACATGGAACGAAGGTCGTCTTTGATATCGACTACCGCCCTTATTCATGGGCAACGCCCGAGGAAACGGCGATCTACTACCATCTGGCAGCAGAGAAAAGCGACATCATCATCGGGACCCGCGAGGAGTTCGACATGCTGGAGCGGTTCGATGGGAATACAACCCGAAGCGACGAATTTACAGCTGCGCAGTGGTTCGGCTGTCATGCCGAAATCGTCGTCATCAAGCACGGCAAAGACGGCTCAATCGCCTACGGCAAGGATGGCAGCGCTCACCGCGGTTCGATTTTCCCGGCCAAAGTGATTAAGACGTTCGGTGCCGGCGATTCCTATGCCGCAGGCTTTATTTACGGACTTATGCAGGGATGGAGCGCCAGCCGCAGTATGGAATTCGGCAGCGCATCCGCTTCGATTGTTATTTCCAGCCACAGCTGCTCGGATGCGATGCCGACTGTCAAGCAGGTTGAGGACTATATGCTCGCTTCCAAACAAGTTTAATTCGAAAGGGGAATTTCCATTATGTCTCAAACGAAGGCACCCGCAGTATTGAAAAATTTCATCGGAGGCGAATGGGTCGCTTCCGCGTCCGGCAATACCGCCCCCGTATTCAATCCGGCAACGGATGAAATTATCGCTCACGTTCCTTTGTCATCGAAGGAGGATCTGGATCACGCTGTCCAGAACGCCAAAGACAATTTCAAAGCTTGGAGCAAAACGCCGGTTCCTCGCCGGGCTCGCATTTTGTTCAAATACCAGCAGCTTCTGGTCGATCATTGGGAAGAGCTGGCTCAGATCATAACTCAGGAAAACGGTAAAAATTATCAAGAGGCTTACGGCGAAGTGCAGCGCGGCATCGAATGCGTTGAATTCGCTGCAGGAGCACCTTCGTTGATGATGGGCAAACAGCTTCCGGATATCGCAACCAACGTGGAATCGGGGATGTTCCGTTATCCGATCGGCGTCGTAGGCGGCATCACCCCGTTTAACTTCCCGATGATGGTGCCCTGCTGGATGTTTCCGCTGGCAATTGCCTGCGGGAATACGTTCGTGCTTAAGCCATCCGAGCGTACACCGCTTCTTGCAAACCGTCTTGCCGAGCTCTTCAAGGAAGCCGGCCTGCCAAGCGGCGTCCTGAATCTGGTGCATGGTGCGAATGATGTCGTGAACGGTCTGCTGGAACATCCCGATGTCAAAGCGATTTCCTTCGTCGGCTCACAGCCGGTTGCCGAGTATGTGTACACAACCGGAACTGCGCATGGCAAACGCGTACAGGCGCTCGCCGGTGCGAAGAATCACACCATTGTTATGCCTGATGCAGACATGGACAACACCGTCACCCAAATCGTTAACGCAGCGTTCGGCTCCGCGGGCGAAAGATGCATGGCTTGTGCCGTCGTCGTTGCAGTCGGGGAAGCAGCGGATGCGCTCGTCGGCAAGCTGGTTACAGCAGCAGACGGACTTACAATCGGCAACGGAATGGAAGAGGGCGTCTTCCTCGGTCCGGTCATCCGGGGTCAGCACAAAGAACGCACACTTGGCTATATCGAGGCAGGCGTACAAGAAGGAGCGGTGCTGCTTCGCGATGGCCGAACCGATGCTGCTGTGAGCGGAGACGGGTATTTCGTTGGACCGACGATTTTTGATCAAGTTTCCAGCGGCATGAAAATTTGGAAAGATGAAATTTTTGCACCTGTGCTGTCCATCGTGCGGGTTGAAAGTTTAGAGGAAGCAATTGAGCTTGCGAATCGTTCGGAGTTCGCCAACGGTGCCTGCATCTTTACCCAAGACGGCAGCAGCGTCCGGCAGTTCCGTGAAAATATCGATGCCGGTATGCTCGGCGTGAATCTGGGTGTGCCGGCACCGATGGCTTTCTTTCCGTTCTCCGGCTGGAAGAAATCGTTTTACGGTGATTTGCATGCCAATGGAGCGGACGGCGTAGAGTTCTATACGAGAAAGAAAATGGTTACCTCCCGTTGGTAAGCTCCCTTTCTTAATAAAGACAGGGATGCCCGTTGAGGGCCATTCTACCCGAAAGGAGGAGAGGGAATTGCCGCTTGTCTCAATGACGGATATGTTGAATGAAGCCGTCAAAGGCCGATATGCCGTCGGCCAGTTCAATCTTAATAATCTGGAATTTACACAAGCCATCCTGCAGGCTGCGGAAGAGGAACGGGCACCGGTCATTCTTGGTTTGAGCGAGGGATATATCGCCTACATGGGCGGTCTGCCCTGCATTTCGGGCATTGTGCGTTCGCTCACAGACTACTACAAGATAACGGTGCCTGTTGCCCTGCATCTTGATCACGGAACATCCTACGAAGTATGCGCTGAAGCGATTCGCGCCGGCTTCACGTCCGTCATGATCGATGCTTCTCATCACGCTCTGGAGGAGAACATCCGATTGACACAGAAGGTCGCTGAAGAAGCGCATCGTTTCGATGTCTCTGTGGAGGCTGAGCTTGGCCGCATTGGCGGACGGGAGGACGACCTCGTCGTCGACGAAGCGGAAGCGATGTATGCGGTACCCGAGGAATGTGTCCGGCTGGCGCAGGAGACCGGCATTGATTGTCTGGCTCCGGCGCTTGGCTCGGTTCACGGCCCCTATAAGGGCGAACCCCGGATTGGATTCGACCGGATGGAGACAATCGGGAAGTTGACCGGATTACCGCTCGTTCTGCACGGCGGCAGCGGCCTTCCAGCCGAACAAATTCGCCGGGCGATATCGCTTGGCACTGCCAAAATCAACGTAAACACCGAGAATCAAATGGCAAACACCGCCGCAATCCGCAGCTATTTAGCGGAGAATGCCACCGAATACGACCCGCGCACCTATTTGGGTGCAGGGCGTGAAGCGGTGAAGCGGAGCGTCCAGTCCAAAATACGCGAGTTCGGTTCTTCCGGCAAGGCGTAAGAATATGCAGAAATATAGGTTCAACAACCATCAAGCAGAAAGGCGGTGCGTTTAAGATGAGTAATCTGATTGTGAAACCAAGTCAAACCCCGGATTCCGAAGGCAATCTGCTTCGGATCACTCCGGAGTCGGCGGGCTGGGAGCATGTCGGCTTTGAAGTATACACGCTGGGCATTGGTGAACGGCTCAGCCGTTCGACTGAGGAGCGGGAAGCTTGCATCGTTCTTCTCGGAGGCAAGGCGGACATTGCCACAGATAAGCTGGAATGGAAGCAGATTGGCGGCCGCATGAGCGTGTTTGAGAAAATTCCGCCGTATTCGGTGTATGTTCCCTCAGGGGACAGGTTTGCCGTAACGGCAGTCACCGACCTTCAAATCGCCGTCTGCTGGGCACCTGGGAAAGGGTCGCAGCCTGCGAGGCTGATCGCTCCCGAGCAGGTGGGCGTGGAGCTTCGCGGTCAAGGAAGCACAGAACGGCTTATCCATAACATATTGCCGGAATCGGAGCCGGCTGACAGCCTGCTGGTCGTTGAGGTGTTTACGCCGGGCGGTCATTGGTCCAGCTACCCGCCGCATAAGCATGACAGGGACTTTCTTCCGGAGGAATCGCTGCTGGAGGAGACCTATTACTATCAAGTTCAGCCGGGGCAAGGCTTCGCGGTCCAGCGGGTGTACACGGATGACGGTTCGCTGAACGAAACTCTGGCGGTGTCAAGCGGCGAAGCCGTGCTTGTACCCAAGGGATATCATCCGGTATCCGCGCCGCCGGGCTATGAAGTCTATTATCTGAACGTCATGGCAGGGCCGGTTCGTACGTGGAAGTTCTACAACGATCCGAATCACGCTTGGCTCATGCCGAGGCCGGTAAGCCGGTAGTAGTCCAGCCCCGCTGACAGAGCTGTACCGCACTCTTCTCTTCACTATGAATCAGGAAGTCGCCTGCAGGATATCCAGCCTCAGGCGGCTTTTCATCCTGTTGGATCGTGCGTCAGCTGTGTAAACCATGTCCGTGAATCTGGCATGTGCAGGTCTCAGCGAAAATAGCTCTTGTGAAAAATAAACAAATTATATAGAATCGAATAAAGCGGAGGAGCAGGGTACTGCCTCCACGTTAAATTGGGTTTTATTTTTAATCGTAATTGTAAGCGGTTACTACTGCAGGGTTCGTTAGGGTTGAACGAAAGGGGGCAAGTCGGCATGATTCTCTGGTATCGATACCAGAGAACGTAATTACTTTGCTGCAGAGAAGGATGGACGGCCATGGGACTTACTTTTAATCCGGCTATTTGGCATATAAGTTATGCAGAGATGACCCTTAGAATGCTGCTTGCGCTGGCGCTCGGGGGATTGATCGGTCTTGAACGTGAATTAGGCGGCCATTACGCCGGTTTTCGAACTCATATTCTCGTATGCCTCGGTTCCGGGGTCATTATGCTGTTATCGATGTACGGATTCTCCGCCTTTGCGTCGGAGCCGAATATACGGCTCGACCCGGCGCGGTTGGCGGCGCAGGTCATTAGCGGGATAGGCTTTCTCGGAGCAGGTACCATCATGAGAACCGGGCTTGGTGTATCCGGATTAACGACTGCCGCTTCTTTATGGGTGTCCGGGGCGATCGGTTTATCCGCCGGCGCCGGATTTTATTACGCTGCTGTCATATCGACATTATTCGTCGTGATTAGCTTGTTTGCTCTGAATAAAGTGGAGAAGCTGTTCTCCCGAACGAAAAAGATCCGCGAAATCGTAATCAAAATGGATAAAACATCCTCCGGCTTGGGGCATGTACTCACCCACTTGAACCGGAGCGGAATGCAAATCAATAAGCTTTCCGTAGATCATGATGATGTCACGGATAGGCCCAGTGATTGCCTCCTGCTCGTTCGAATTCAATTGAAATTGAAAAAGATCCAAAAATACGAGGATGCAATCGCTGCGCTTATTGATATGGACGGCGTCCTGGGATTGGAAACGACAGGTGTTACGGTATGAGCGAAATACAGATCAAGATGAGAGGAAGTCTGCGATGGGCAAAACATTAGTCGCCGCCCACACGGGATGCGGCATTCACCCTGACAATACGTTGGCATCATTCCTTGAAGGCATTCAGCTTGGCGCAGATATCGTGGAAGTTGACGTACGTGTATCCCATGATGGCACTCCAATTCTGCTGCATGATGATTCGCCGTATCTTCTCAGCCACACCTATGAACAATTGAATCGATACCCGGATATTCAGGTCATGATGAATACCCCGGACGAGCTGCTGCCGCAGCAGACCCGGCAGTATGAACAGTTTGCGGAGTCGGTATGCCGTGATGCAAGGGAGCAGGGCTATGCGGGATTGAATATGAATGCCGATACCTGCCGTCAGCAGATCGTGGACCTGGCTCATACGATGGGACTGAAGGTATGGGTCTACACGGTGAACGAACGCAGCGACATGGAGCGGTTTGTGAGAATGGGAATCGATGCGATTACATCCCGTAAACCGCTAATGCTAATCGAATTATTAAAAGTTTGTATGGATTTAAAAAAACCATAGCAACCAGAAAAAAAAGTTGCTATAATCAGGTCGTGGAAAACGCTTTCGTATACATCATGAGTGGAAGCGTCATTTTTTTCGCTCAGTATGGAAACGTTACCAGAAAACAAGTTCTTGTTATTCGCATTCATCACAATTTTAAAAAAGAAGGTGATCCCAAGCTTATGGAACCATCCACTTCACCGCTGTTGAAACTGAGAAATCCTAGAAGTACGTTATGGAAAAGGATCCTGCTGCATCGTTATCTGTATCTCATGCTTCTGCCCTGTATTGTATTCTTCATCATTTTTGCTTACATCCCAATGGGCGGATTGCTGCTGGCTTTCAAGGAATACAAGTTTAACGAAGGCATACTTGGCAGCCCTTGGGTCGGTCTTCAATACTTCAAAACCTTCTTCAATTCTTATCAAAGCACCGAATTGATCAAGAACACGCTTATTATTAGCGGCATGAAGCTGTTTCTTTACCTGCCCTTCCCGATTATCTTGGCGCTGATGTTTAACGAGGTCCGCACCAAATGGTTCAAGAACGTTTCACAAAGTGTATTATATCTGCCTCATTTCCTGTCATGGGTCGTCGTTGTCGGATTGATTCAGCGGATATTGGCGCCGGATACCGGTTTATTGAATCAGGTTATCGCTGATATGGGCGGGGACGGCAGCATTTTTTTCATGATGGAGCCCAAATATTTTTACGGGATCATGTTCGGAAGCCATCTATGGAAATCAATTGGCTGGGATTCCATCATTTATATGGCAGCGATTTCAGGAATTAATCCCGATATGTATGAAGCAGCCAAGATAGACGGAGCCGGCAAGCTGCGGGAAATTTGGAGCATAACGCTTCCGTCCATTATGCCGACGATCGTGATCCTTTTCATTTTATCGCTTGGAAATATATTATCCGCCGGATTCGACCAGATTTACTTGCTGCGAACGCCAGGTAACATGCAGCTTTCCGATATATTGGATACGTACATCATCAGGATGGGCTTGCAGAGCGGTCAATACGGATACGCAACGGCAGTTGGCATGATGCAGGGCTTGATTGGTCTAGTACTGGTTATTGTAGCGAATCGCATTTCGCGCCGCGTTTCTGAAACCTCTTTATGGTAACGATACCAGAAGCGGAGCATCACCCACTTATTGTTGGGAGACACCAAATGGGTGTTTTTCATAAAAAATCGTTGAAAAGGGGAAAGCACATGAACAAGAAATGGGTCAAATTGTTCACAATTTCACTTCTCGTGGTTTTACTGATTACCGGCTGCACCAGCAACAATGCCAACAACACGGAAAAGGCAGACGGCGGCAAACAAAATGTATCCAATGCAAATGATGGTGCAGGTGCAGATGCAGGCAAACCGGCGACTTGGATTGCCGACCGGAAGATTAAAGGGCTCGTGTTTATGGGAACCGATGATTACACCGAGGATATGAACCCGGAGATCAAAGCGAAGATCAAAGAATTGACGGGTGTCGATTTCGAAATCCAAATCATGAAAGCAGACCATTCCATCGACGGCTTGGTGGCTGGTCTTGCATCAGGCGACTTGCCGGACTTTATCGCTTTTTACTTAAATAACAGCGGTCGTCCTGAAATGCCGGTCGTGCTTAAGGCGGCTCGCGAAGGCATGTTTACAGATCTGGCACCGCTTATGAAAGATACGAAAGTGTACAGCAAATATTTGCAAGACGGCTACTTGCCGCTGGACACGCAGTTTGGCGTCATGTTCCGTCCTGAATTTAACGGTTCCGCTTATTTCGCTCATATGAACATTAACCGCGAAGCCGGTTACACAGGTATACCTCTGGTCGGCGGCCCATACATCCGCAAAGATATCGCGGAAGCGCTGAAAGTTGATCCGCGCACGATCACTTCGACGGATCAATTGTATGAACTGGCTAAGAAAATCAAAGCAGGAAACTTCAAGGACAAAAACGGTAAAGACGTAACGCCGATCGGCCCTGGTTACTGGGGAGGCCACGAGATCGGAAGCCTGTTCCAAGATTTGGAATGGGGCGCCGACGACCAGCGCATCAAGCAATCCAAAGACGGACAAATTCTCCATGAGGCTGAGACGCCGTATGCTTTGAAAAAAGTGGATTTTGTTAAAAAACTGCTGAGCGAGAAATTGCTGCAGCCCGAATTCTTCACCATGGATGAGAGCCGTGCGACAGAAGGCGCGCTGAACGGTTCATGGGCTATCATCGCAGATATGCACAGCATGCAGGATTTCGAGCAGGATGGGCACTACTTGCCGCTTGGTCCATTGAACAACGTCGATGGCCCGTATCAAATGAAAGTCGACTTCAAATCCGGTTATTCCGCATGGGCGATTCCGACTACGACAGAAAATCCGGAGGATATCGTGAAGTTTGCCGACTTCCTTTCAAGCCGTACCGGCAAGCTGCTGTGGAAATACGGTTTGGAAGGCCGCGATTACACATTGGATAAAGACGGCAATCCGCTCGTTAAACAAGAAGTCATCGATTTGAAAGCGAAAGATCCGAACGAAGCGAAGAAACTCGGGTTTGACGGTGTAGGCAACAGCTGGGGCAATATTCTCGGCAGCACCGATAACGACAATTTGGCTGACTTTGGCGAAGACCAATGGGGAGATAAGCTGAACCAAGGCAAGAGCAAAGGCGCGAAAATCATCGCGGATTACTGGAAATGGGACGAAAAGCGGAAAAATGCAGAAGTCATAGACGCATACACGCCAACTTCATTCCTGGGCGAGTTCGCAAATGGCACGGAATTGAAAGCTGCGTTCGATAACTACAACGACAGTCTGGTTCAGGCTTATTACAGCAAAAGCGCGGATGATGCGAAGAAAATTTTGGATAACGCTTTGAAACAGCTCAAGGCTGCCGGGTTGGACGATTACCTGAAGCTGGTCGGAGATAAAAATGCCGATCCAAAAACAAAAGTGAAATTCTAAGAATCGGAATCATCCTTATGATGTCAAGTGGCTGGGCGGTTTTATCTGCAGGTGGGGGTAGCCGCCCTTCCTTCTTAAGCTTCTGCTTGCGAAGTGAGTTACTCACGGGTTGTATAACAAGCAGTTTCGTAAAAAGTTCTTAGCAGGAGGGATAACATGGGTAACGAATTTTATAAACTAAGCGCCTCAGAAAAAACGTTCAAAATCATCAACTATGTGCTCATTATCGCTTTATGTCTGTCGATCATACTTCCCTTCCTGAACATTATCGCCTTGGCGTTTAATCCCGGTAAAGATGCTGAAAAGGGAGGCATTTTCTTCTGGCCGAGAACATGGTCGCTGGACAACTTCAATCATGCGTTTCAAACGGCCAGCATTGGCACGGCATTCTCGGTTTCCCTGTTCCGCACATTCGTAGGCACGATTGCGAGCGTATTTCTGACAGCAATGGCAGCTTATGCGCTGAAGAGCAAGACACTGCCAGGCGGAAAGTTCTTCATGATGATGATTTTCTTCACGATGCTGTTCGGCGGGGGGATCATCCCGTATTATATGCTGCTTAAATCGCTGCATTTGACGGACAACATATGGGTGTATGTCATTCCAAGCCTGTATAGTGCATGGAACTTGATCATATTCCGGACGTTCTTCCAGCAGCTTCATCCGAGCTTGGAGGAATCGGCGCGAATTGACGGCTACAATGATTTTATGATCTTTATGCGGATCATCATGCCGCTCAGCAGACCGGTAATCGCGGTCATCTCTTTATTTTCCGCTGTCTCGCATTGGAATGACTGGTTCACCGGCGCATTCTTCATCCGTAAAGAAAGTCTGCGGCCGCTATCCACGCTGCTGCAGGAAATGCTGATGAGCGCGGAGGCGATGAGGGATACCTTGAATCAGTCTGCGGGGGTCAAATACGAGATGCTCCAAAAAATTCAAGTGACGAGCAACTCGCTGAAAATGGCGACGATCGTCATCGTCGTCACGCCGATTATTCTCATTTATCCTTTCGTACAGAAGTATTTCGCGAAGGGCGTCATGATCGGTTCCATGAAAGAATAACAGTCTCGAAAGAGGGCGGAGCGCAGTGATGAAGATTAACAATCCTTATGAACAAACAGGCATTTGGCTTAAAGGGAGCTTCCACAATCATACCTCGAACAGCGATGGATGGTTTCCGCTGGAAACCGTATACAAAATGTACGGGGGATATGATTTTCTTGGCATTTCCGATCACGATAAAATTACAAAACACGAAGGCGAGAGGGAGATCCCTACTGTTTTCGAGGCGATTGAAGTCAGCAGCCGGCAAACACATATGCTGCTTGTACAGCCGCCCCACAGCATCATGGAGAATTATGGCAGCGAATTTACGATTGAAAACTATCAGCGTTTTGTCGATATGACGACTGATAGCGGCGGATTTGCCGTGCTCGTTCATCCGAACCGGTTCTTCTCGAATTATTGGACCTTGGAAGATATGCTGAAGATGGAACGTTATCTCGGGGTTGAAGTCTATAACGGAGACGGCAATCCGGAGTACGATATTGCTTTTGACAAGTGGGATGCCCTTCTCTCGGCAGGACGGAAGGTGTGGGGGTTCGGCAATGATGATTCCCATGTATACGGGCAGGAGAAGCAGGCGTGGAATATGGTGCAGGCTGCAGCAAACACGAATGAGGCGATCATTGACGCCATCTGCAGCGGTAACTTTTACGTATCGACCGGTTATGGTTTTGATGCCATCAAGGTGGAAGGAAATACGGTCATAGCCGATCTCCGTTCGAATGATTTGCTGGATAAGATGTATAAATACGTCACCTTCTTCGGCAAGGACGGACGGGTGCTGCATGAGTCTACCGGGCGGATCAAGCAGGCGGCGTACACCTGCAAAGGCGATGAAGGATACGTCCGCATCGCTGTCTATCTGGAAGGCGGTTATTCGGCGTTCTCGCAGCCACTATTTGTAACGGAAGAAGCTTAGAAACAGGAAATTCAATATGTTTGGCGAATCTATATCTTCGGATGTTTTAACCGTTATAGATGAGGTGAGCAGGATGCAAGTCAAAATCAAAGACGTGGCGAAGCTGGCCGGGGTTTCAGTAACCACCGTCTCCAGGGTCCTGAATGGAGAAAAGTACGTCAAAGACGATCTCAAAGAAAAAGTGAACAGGGCCATCGAAGAATTGGGATACGCTCCAAGTCAAATCGCCCGTAGTTTGGTTCGCAAAAAAACGAACCTCATCGGCGTCATCGTGCCTGATTTAACTTCAAGCTTCTATTCGACGATTCTCAGCAGCATTGAAGAGGTGGCAAGCGCCAATGACTTTAATCTGCTCGTTTGTAATATTAGTGAAGATATAGACAAAGAGCTCAAGTACTTAACTGTGTTTCAGGAAATGCGCGTCGAGGGCATCATCATCATGCACGAAAAGATTAATGAGCAGATTCGAACGCTCATCCATAAAATAAAGATTCCTGTCATTTTCTCCAGCGTGAAGCCGATGGATCAAAAATTCATATCGGTTATCGTAGACGATTATCAAGCGGCTTACGACGCGACCCAATATTTAATTGAATTGGGTCATGAATCGATCGGATTCATCGGCGGTGACATGCGGGACATCACATCCGGCCAGAACCGCTACAGCGGTTACCGGAACGCCATGTCAGAGAGCGGCAAGAAGCTGGTCTATGAACATATTCGCTTCGGCGATTACAAGGTAAGAAGCGGTTACGATCAGATGCACGAGATACTGAGCACGAAGAATCCGCCAACCGCAGTGTTTGCGGTCAGCGACGATATGGCTGTCGGCGCGATGAACTGCATCCGCGACCATCATTTGCAGGTGCCGGGGGATATTTCGGTTATGGGGTTTGACGGCAGCCAGCTGACTGAATTAGTCCGTCCGACGCTTACCTCCATGGAGCAGCCGATTCATCAAATGGGTAAAGTGACGATGGATGTACTGCTGAAGCAAATTGCCGGGGACATGATCCCAGATGAAGATATCGTGCTCGAGCATCGGTTGGTTGCCCGTGAAAGCTGTCAAAACAGGAAGCAGGATTTTTAAGAGCCATCTAGGTAAACGCTGTCATGAGGATGTGTATAGCAATGAAACAATATGATGCTATCGTAATAGGAGATGCCAATATCGATTTGGTCGTTGCAGGGTGCAGCGACCTGCCAAGGCCTGGTCAAGAGGTGCTGGTTCACAATATGACCCTTCATGTAGGCGGCGGTGCGGCTTTGTTTAGTTTGACGCTCGCAAGATTAGGGTTGAAGGTTGCATTCAACGGCATTCTCGGTAAGGATGGCTTCGGGCAGTTTGTGAGGGATCAGCTTGCCGATTCTGGTATCGATACCAGATTTATTCGGACAAGCAGCTTAAACAACACGGGGATCTCTATTGCCATCAATCCCGAGAAAGACCGTTCTTTTATTACGTATATGGGTTCCAATGCGGAATTGGATTTACAGCAGCTGGACATGAACAGCGCTGCTCTGGGAAGGCATGTTCACTTGACAGGCTACCGCGGAAGCCTTAATCATGAAGAATACATGGAAATGACACTCCGGTTGAAAGCGCTTGGATTAACGACTTCACTTGATGTGGGATGGGATGATACCGGGGAATGGTATACAGGCATATTTGAGCTGATGAAAGTGGTGGATGTCTTCTTCATGAATGAGGTCGAGGCGCAGCATTATACAGGCTGCTTATCGGTGGAGGAATGCATGGCGGAACTGTCGCGGCACAGCCGCCATATCGTGCTGAAACTGGGAGCAGCAGGCGCAGTCGCAGCGGTTGGCGGCAAGATGATGTACAGGTCCGGATTCGAGGTGCCTGTCGTCGATACGACCGGTGCTGGTGATTCCTTCAACGCAGGTTACATGTATGGGTTCTTGACCGGCCAGCAAACGGAGCAGTGCTTGCTGTATGCCAATGCCTGCGGCGGTATATCCGTAGGCCGGTTCGGCGGCAGTCCAGGATCGCTGGACCGGAACGCTATGGAAATTTTTATAGCAGAGAAGGTTGGACATACAACGGATGAGTGGCAGATTGCACGATAAAATCTGGGTGTGAGGAGTGCTTTGATGAAATTCGAGATAAGCGGTGCATGTTCCGCAGAGACGTTGATCGTACCTGTTTTCCTTGAAAGCCTGCCGGATTTGCCGAAAATCCAGCAAACATTGGAACCCGCGAAGATCATGCCGTACATGGGAGCCAGACATGCTGTAACTTGGTTCTACGGCAGCAGCGGGCAGCCTGACCTGATGCTTGTCGGCCTTGGAGAAAGGGCTAAATTCCGATCCTCCTTCATTCGTGAAGCAGCGGGCAATGCAGGCCGTGCATTGCGGAAGGAGAAGCGGCAATCGGCTGCCGTGTCCTTCGAAGCATTGGCAGCTCATGAATCGTTTGGCGGCTGCCGGGCTGACGATATTGCGGCATGGGTTGAAGGCTCGCTGCTCGGAACTTATTCGTTCGATAACTATAAAGCCAAACCGGTTGAGGATATGGGTGTGACCATCTCCTTTGTTGGCCAAGAGAGCATAGCGTGGACAGAAGCTGTACGTCTTGGCGAATTGCGCGCGCAGAGCACGATGTGGGCGCGCGATCTGGCCAATGAGCCGCCCAATTGTCTGAGGCCCCGCAATTTGGCGGAGAGAGCGGCGGAGCGGTTCGCGGGCACGCCGGCACAGGTCACTGTCCATGAGGGCGGGGAGCTGGAGCGTCTTGGCTTTGCCGGACTGGCGGCGGTCGGCAAAGGAAGCGTGCATCCGCCCGTATTTCTTGAGATCCGCTATTGCTCGGATGCTTCCAAACCGCTCGCTGCTTTGATCGGCAAAGGCATTACATTCGATACGGGAGGCATCAGCCTCAAACGGGATAACGACATCAGCGATATGCGGATGGATATGGCAGGAGCAGCAGCGGTGCTTGGAGCGCTCGATATTATGGTCCGAAGCGGCGCAGCTGTGAATGTGGTAGTGCTCATTCCTTCCGCGGAGAATACGCCTTCCGACCGTTCGATGCTGCCGGGTGAAATAATCCGCTATGCGAACGGCTTAACCGTTCAAGTAGGCAATACCGATTCTGAAGGGCGGCTCATTCTGGCGGATGCCTTAATTTATGCTCATCGCCTAGGCGCTTCTCAAGCAATCGACGTGGCCACGCTGACATATTCCGTCGTTGGCGCGCTTGGCTCTAGGGTAGCCGGCATCTTGGGAGATGACCGTTTGGTGGAAGCGATTAAGACTGCAGGTGAACCGTTTGGCGAGAAGGTATGGCAGCTTCCCTTGGTGGATGAATACGAAACCTATATGGACAGCGACTATGCCGATGCCTGCAACATCAGCCGGGTAGGCGAAGCGGGTGCCATTACGGCTGCATTATTTTTACGCAAATTCGTGCATCCGGAGCTTACTTGGGCGCATATCGATATGAATGGTTCGAAGGACTCGTCCGCCGCCAAAGGCGAACTCGCTGTCGGAGCGACGGGCTTCGGCGCACGCATGCTGGCCGCTTATCTGACGGAGCAGGCATTCGAATAATGCTGTTTGGCAAAGGGGATGGATAGAAGGATACAGGAAGCTGCACAGGTAACACCCTCGGAGCGTCAGCTCGCCTGGCAGGAGATGGAGTTCTATGGCTTCATCCACCAGAATGATACCGGGCGGATGAGGGAATCATCAAGCTTACGATTGCGGAATCCAGATGGTTCCCCGCTCTGAACAGTTTTCAAGTATATTTGAGTCATTAACCGGCTTTGAGAGCAAACGCCACGCAAAGTTCATGACACGCGAGACTAGGAGGAGTTAAAATGGCACGCCCTAAACTGAAGTACCGGCCGGATGGCACATTCCATATCCTGCAATTCACCGATATGCATATTAAAGATGGATTTGAAGCGGAAAAGGATGTTCAAACACTGGCGCTTATGCAGCATATGATTGCGGATCAGCAGCCCGACTTAATCGTCCTTACAGGCGATGTTATCTCCAGCTATGATGTTGAGGATCAAGAAGGAACGTTTCGCCGTGCGATTGCCGGTGTCGTACAATCAGGAATTCCGTTTGCCGTTATTTATGGGAACCATGATTCGGAGAAAGGGATCACGCGTCAGCAGTTGAATGGGATTTTAGCTGAATGTGCTTCGAACATGTCTGAGGATGGCCCGGAGGACATTCATGGCATAGGCAATTATATATTGACCATAGAAGGCTCAGCGGCTGAAGCCGATGCGGCGTTGTTGTACTTCTTTGATTCGGGAGACTATGCACCAGATCCTATCGAGGGATATGGCTGGATTCATCCGGATCAGGTCCACTGGTACTGCACGGAATCCGGCAAGTCGATCCAGAAGAATGGCAGAACATTGCCGGCGCTCGCGTTCTTTCACATCCCCATTCCAGAATACGAGCAGGCTTGTCAGCAGGGCACGGTAACAGGCATTAAAGGCGAGGACGTGTGCTGCCCTAAACTCAACAGCGGCTTATTCACGGCTATGCTGGAGATGGGGGATGTTATGGGAACCTTCGCCGGTCATGATCATGATAATGATTATGTTGGTGACCTCTACGGCATTCAATTATGCTATGGACGC
The DNA here is from genome assembly GCF_042656405.1 of Paenibacillus solisilvae. Classification (NCBI taxonomy): domain Bacteria; kingdom Bacillati; phylum Bacillota; class Bacilli; order Caryophanales; family Paenibacillaceae; genus Paenibacillus; species Paenibacillus solisilvae. The sequence continues at coordinate 42,414 of NZ_JBHSOW010000008.1, forward strand.
GTTACGGGTTACAATACTTACGGGAAGCTGGAGCGCGGAGCGAGAATCATTACCCTGCAGGAAGACAAACGATCGTTCGAAACTCGGGTAGAGCTGGAAAAGAAGCTTGAAGTCCTGTAAAGTCAGGCATTTCATCCATTGCAATTATTCATAAAAGCAGTCAGCGGATACATGGGGATAACCTGTGTGAAGCGGGCTGCTTTTTCTATATTTAATTCGCTGAGAGGACATTCTCGGTTATATTGCGGCACCAGCAATTCCGATTATAATGAAATAAAAGAAGAGACAATGAGAAGGCGTAATTCAGGAGGCGGCAGCATGAACGATAATGTGGAGCAGAGACTGCGCACGATGCTCAGAAACTGGCAGACGATGTCCGTCTCGCCAAACGAGGAAGCCGAGTCGACGGCTGATGAATTCGAGGCTTCGTTTTACCTTTTTATCGATGCTCTGCGTGAATGGGTCTATCAGCTTGATCCCCAGCCGCAAACCTTGGAAGAGTTATTCGAACTGCCCGCAATTCAAGGGCTGATCGACCAGCTGCCAGGACCGCTGTATTTGAATTTTGAAACGGAGGCGGAGCTCATACTAGAGAACAAGCTGAGAATTGAAGAGGATAAATACGATTAACTGTTTCATCAAGGAGACAGCATAGATATTAGTTCTTGAAGAGTGAAATAGATGCAATTGCAGCAAACCGTTAGCGGCAGCTGCAGCTGCAGCGAACAAAGAGCCATTGCCGCGCAGGCAGTGGTTCTTTGTATGTCGGAAGAAGAAGAACTTAAACTGAAAGGTGGATTAACTGTAATGACATATAAACTTAATGAGCTGATTATTTATTAAAGGAGCTTATAATGAATGATGTATGCAGTTTTATAATTCCAGCCTTCATCTTCTCTGTTCTCGTATTGGGATTAACAGATTCATGGAGATCAGACATTCTCAGCATTATCCTGATCGATGTCCAGGAGGTTATAGAGCTTGGGAGGTCATATTTATGCAGGAGCTTGTTGGCCGCTGCAAGGAATGTAAAAAGCAAATTTATTGCAATGATGGATTTATTAACGGCGTCGTATTAGAAGACAAATCCTTAATATGCTTCGATTGTTCCGATAAAGAACAAGAACGATCCATATATGGGAATGGATAAAGGGAGTGATGCTTTGTTGCGAATCTATGTCGCCGATCGGAGAGATACTCTACAAGACATTGCGGCCAAAATTCGGATCCCTGTAGCAAGATTATTGGAGCTAAATCCCGAGTTGATCGACCCTGGTATAGTAATCGGCGGACATTGCGTGCGAATCCCTCTGCCTGCGGCGGACGTATCGGCAGCACTGGACTTGCCTGATTGCAGCTCGTCCAAGCCTGTTTCTTATATGGATAATTGGATTCCTCACATTCCGGTAGAGAAGATGGCTGAGAAGGAATATGACGTTCTTATTGTCGGCACGGGGGCCGGCGGAGGTGCCGTTCTCTGGCGTTTGTGCGAACAATGGGGATTCAGCGGAAAACGGGTCGGGATTGTGGAGGCGGGAGGGCTGATGCTGCCCAACCATTATTGGAACATTCCGACGCTGGGCAGTGCTATTTCCGGCGACTATTTTCTCAATCCGAAAATTTCACATCCCATCGGACAAATGCTGCCCGATTTGCCGGCTGCGCGAGAGGTCATTGCGCTTGGTGGAAAAACGTTGTTTTGGGGAACCATCAGCCCGCGCGTTCTTCCTTCTCTAATGAAAAAGGAATGGCCGGTAACCCCGGAGGAAATGGAGCCCTATTACAATTTGGCTGAAGAAGTGATGAGTGTCTCAAAAGGCTATACGGAAGGATCGACGATTCAGCAAATTTTGCTGGAACGGCTTCGTTTCAAAGGGTTTCCGAATGTCACGGGTCTCCCGTTCGCGGTTGATCTGCAGCCAACCCGATTTGGCGAGATCCATTCGAGTCCAGCGTTTAGCTCTATTCTTTTTCTAGCCAAAGCCATGAATCTTGGAGCATTTGATTTGGCCATTCATGCCAGAGCCGTTCAAGTGCTGACCGATGGGGCAAAAGCTGCCGGAGTAAAGGTGATGACACCGGGTGGAAAGCCATTTGTAATCCGAGCAAAGACAGTTGTGTTGTCCGCTAACGTTTATCAAACACCGCGTTTGCTTCTCAACTCAGGCATTCCTGGACATGCAATTGGTCATTATTTGAGTCATCAATCCTTTCTTTCGACAAACATCCGTTTGGATACCTCGGCTTTTCCGGAAATTTCCGGCGTTCTCGGCATACTCATTCCGCAATCGGAGGATCGGCCCTATCAAATTCAAATCCACGGTCCCGGGGGAGAGGTTTGGTACAACTGGTACCAGCAGTTTCAGTTTAAACCTTCGCAAACAGAGTGGAAAATCTCCTTACTTGGTTTCGGTCAAATTGGAAAGCCGTTACGAGAATCAGGTATTCCTCGACCCTTCAGACAAAGATATCTATGGCGTACCAACCATTAAAGCCCGACTGACTTATTCCCCTCGGGATCTCGAAGTGATCCGGCGTATGGAGGCTGGTATGCGGCAAGCTTCCATCGCGTGTCAACCTAATTGGACTGGAACTAACGCAGAACCCGACATTTGCCGGATTCTGCCCGGCGCCGATTACCATGAGTTCGGAACCAGCCGCATGGGAGACGACCCTTTAACCTCCGCTGCCGACCGGTATGGACAAATTCACGGGATAAGCAGTCTATATGTGGCGGATAACAGTGTTCTCCCTCCCATAGGAGGCGCCAATCCAACACTTACTACCGTCGCACTCGCCATTCGTACGGCGGACAATATCCGAAGCCGGGAATAACAAGTTCACTGCAGGACTCTGAGTGCAACAGCGGCATAATGGCTTAACCAAGCAAGCTGTTACACATAGGATAAGAAGAATCCCGTCTAATTTTAGACGGGATTCTGGTGTGTGTGATAGGTGCGTGCCTAATCTTCATAAACCCAACACGAGCGAGAACTATTCACATTTAACGTAATCTCTCCACTTATGCTTAGGCTGCCAATTCAAGAGCTTTTTTGCTTTCTCACTGCTGAGAAGTGTTTCATAGCCATCAAGCGGAGTCTTGAAGTCCACGACTTCCGGATATCGCGCCGCTAACAATTCTCTGCTCTTAACCGCCATGCTCGTATCCTCCGAAGCAATATTCAACGCCACGGAGCCAAGCCCTTCAGCTTCAATCGCAAGCTGACATACCTCAGCGGCATCCCGCGTATCAATGTAGCTCCACAAAATCCGATCACGCTGCGCAGGATCGTGAATGAACGATGGGAATCGCTCATAGGAGGCCGGATCGATGACATTTCCAAGCCTAAGCGAGACAATCTGCATACCCGTACGCCTATGGAACATATCGGCTGTCAGCTCATTAACGACCTTTGAGAGGCCATAGCTGTCTTGGGGAAGCTGGGGATGCGATTCATCAATGGGGACATATTGGGGGCCGAAGCGGTTAACCGCAAAAACGATCCCGTATGACGACTCGCTGGAAGCAATAACTGCTTTCCGGATGCCTAGCCCAGCCGCAGCTTCCAATATGTTGTACGTTGACATCACATTATTTTGAAAAGTGACTTCACTGGTCTTAATGTGCGCAGCCGGTATAGCAGCCAAATGAACAACTGCCTCAGCGCCTGATAGCGCACCGTAAACTTCTCCTAGATTGTTCAGATCAGCAATTATCGTGCGACATATCGGATCTACAGGTCTGTGTGTATCCACATTAACAACCTCGTATCCATGTTCGACAAAATGCTTGACCACCCATTTGCCGAGCATACCGCTCCCGCCTGTAATAACGACCTTAGTCATGGTGAGCCTCCTGAATGATAAATAAAATACGTTTAAGATGCCAAATGAGCATTAAACCAAACGGTATCTGTCCTGTATGACGGATTAAGCAAGTACGGCTTCGATTTTCGTAAGGATGTCATCGGAAAGCGTAACACCGGAGGCTTGGATATTTTCCTTCACCTGCTGGGGCTGGCTCGCGCCAACGAGGGCGCTGGCTACATTAGGCTGTCTCAGAATCCAGGCCAGAGCCAGCTGTCCTACTGTAATGCCGATCTCTGATGCGATCCTGTCAAGCTGCTGGACCTTGCCGATCTTCTCTTCGGTAATCGCTTTGCGCATCCCATCTAACTTGGCTGCACGGCTTTCTACTGGAATATCAGAGGATGAACTGTATTTGCCGGTCAGCAGTCCTTGAGCAAGCGGTGAAAATACGACTTGTCCAATACCTTTGCGCTCGCCCAGTGGAATAATCTCCTTCTCGATATACCTCTCGAACATATTATAAATGGGTTGATTGACGATAATACGATCGAGGAGGGAGCGGTCTGCTATAGCAAGAGCTTCTTCCATTTGAGATGCTGTCCATTCACTGATGCCAATGTATAATACTTTGCCTTGACGAACCAGATCATCAAGCGCACGTAACGTTTCTTGAAGCGGGGTCCCCTTATCGTAACGGTGACAATAGTAGATATCCACGTATTCGGCTCCGAGGCGTTTCAAGCTGGCATTACACTGCTCTGTAATATGCTTGCGTGAAAGCCCGCGATCGTTTGGCCCGTCACCCATCGAACCGAACACCTTCGTTGCAAGTACATATGACTCTCGGGGATATGCGCGCAAGGTTGCGCCGAGTAAAGTTTCGGCAGCTCCCTTCTCATACACATTAGCCGTATCAAAAAAATTAATCCCTAGATCGTAGGCGATTTCAATTGATTTAACAGCGTTCTCATTTGCAACGTAACCGCCGTAGGTTAACCAACTGCCCAGACTAATTTCACTGACCTTGAGTCCACTTCCGCCTAATTGCCGAAACTTCATACGTTCAGCCTCCTCTGATTGTGCTTACAACAACCATTGTAACCAAAGCACTATCAGAAGAATAGTAGTGAATATTTGATTACTATATTATAAGAATTATAATTACTATACTTTTATGTAAGCAAGCCCCCGGATATCCGGGGGCTTGCTGCTGCAGGATTTAACCTGCTTTTATAAAGGAATTGGACGTTCTGGTTTTTACTTTCCATTCGAATGATTGACTTTTCACTTGTGTGAATACCGGTCCGTTCGAAGTGGGAATAACCCAGATCGTTATATCTTGAAAGGAGGCCTTGGGGAGTTTATAGCCGGCTTCCCAGAGGTTTTCCTCCACTAGCTCCATCGTAAAGGGAACGTAAAGCTCAAGCCGGATCTGACCGGCTACCTTGAAATGATTGCTGTATTCCTCGGCTTCAGCAGCCTCCCAATGGACAGCTTCAATTCGTTTCACTTTGAATGATTTCCCTGCGCCTTGCTCGTTAATCAGCTGGATCTGATCCATCACAATCGTCTCCTCATTAATCTGAAAGTCAGCCGTTTTTAAAGCATGTGTCCTGCTCTTGGCCTTAACCAGGTGAGAAACCGTCGCATTCAGCGTTACATTAACAAAAATATCGTTTCTAATCATTGTGTAGATAACAAACCCCTTTTCAGCTTCCAGTATTTTGTTCCGGTTATTATTATAGCTAGTGATGAAGGAGAAGTTTGTTAGTCTTTAGATGATTTTCATGAATGATTTTGTCAGATCTCCGCCTATAGTCGTAGTTTCTGGCGTGAAATCTTTTCCAGGCACGAGTGCGGTACTGACTGCCTGAAAGCAGTCGCTTGATTTTCAGTAAAGCTCCTTTATTGTTTTATAAAACGCTGTATTGTATGATTATTTTTTATAAGAAGGGATCTATTCTATTTCATGCGATGAGAGGGAACAAACAACATGTCAGCCAAAACGAAGCAAGGGACGAATCAGGAAGATGTGCAGGAAATGAATCGTTCCCTGGTTATTCGACTCCTGCGGAAACGAAAAGTCTGCTCTAGAGCGGAATTAGCGCAGGCATCCGGCCTTAATCAATCGACGATCACACATATAATTAACGAGTTTATGAGTTGGGGACTTGTCGTGGAGACAGGTATGATGGATGGCAAGAAGGGCAGGCGTTCCATAGGGGTTAAATTAAACAGCGAATCGTATAAAATCATCGGTGTCAGACTTGCCCGCAAATCGACTGCCGTTGGCCTGTATGATCTTGACGGGAACGAATACAGCTGCAGGCAAAGCGCAGTTTCTGCCGCTGACGGTTCTTCCAAAGGGCTGAACCAGTTGAAGAAGTTAATTGCCGAAGCGATGAAAGGTAACGCATCCGGCCAGGTTATTGCAATAGGACTCGCAGCTCCAAGTCCGCTGCAGCATCATGAGGGCAAATTAGAGCTGGCTGCTTCTCCTCCCGGATGGGAGCGGGCTAACATCCAGGAGGAGCTGAAGACGGTATTTGAGCTTCCGGTCTATACCGAGTATGATGCGAAGGCCGGCGCGTTAGCCCACTGGTGGCTCGAGGAAGCTCATCAGGATCATGGCGTCATCATCTATGTGGAAGCGGGCCAAGAGCTGAGAGCCGGAATCGTCATGGATGGCAAGGTGTATCCGGGTTCGCTTGGAGCAGCCGGAGAGATAGGCCACATGAGCATTGATTATAAAGGGCCTGCATGTGAATGCGGTCATACCGGATGCCTGGAGCTGTATAGTTCCACTTCGGCGCTCCTGAAGAGTTTGGATAAGGATCACACCGCTCTAAAGTCTGTCTGGAAAGACTTAAGAGATCAGGATGAATTGACGGTGGAAGCCGTACGAAAGGCAGCTTGGTACCTCGGATTCGGTCTCGTGAATCTTGTGAATTTGGTTAATCCGGATCGGATTATTCTAGGGGGCGAGCTGTCCTCGGCCGGAGATTTGTGGATAAATACCATTCAGGAGGTTGTTAAGGAGCATGTACGGCCTGCGATATCAAGCGAATTAACGATTGAGCTGACTTCCTTCGAACAAGACGATATATTGCTCGGTTCCGCGACGATTGCGATAGATCGTATATTGGGTCAGCCCTCCAGCATCTTGTCTCCAGTCACACCGGAATAAAGCAAAATGATGATAGGGAGAGGCTGCCCCAAAAGGGTAGACTCGTTAGATTCAATCGCATTATTCATGCAAAAGAGCCCTAAGAACCACTGTGAAAAGTGGAGCTTAAGGCTCTTTTGCATGTTAATCGAAGAGAGCCCCTTATTTAACTGCCGCATCATTCTTTATACTTATTGGCACTGGACGAATGGTGTTTGGTCTTGTCCTTCTGTTTCTCATCTTCATTCTGAAGCTTCAAATCTTCAACTGGGATAGCGTCAACCGTCTCCTCGCTTTTGTACAGGTCAAACAAGCTCTTCTTCTCCGTAGGATACTGCTCTGCATGATCGCGCAGATTCGTCTTTTTGCCGCTCGAGGCAGCCTTCTCGAATTCATTCATGCTCATCCACCTCGCTTCCATAGCTTGTACTTATATGTACCCGGACGGATGAACATTCTAACCAAGAAGGGGGGAAATGGGAAACAGGATCAGAGGTACACGCTCCGGCACGGGGTTGTTTAAATTCGCGGCCAGCTTATGAAAGGATGCAACCTTTTCCAGACGAGCAGCGTCTGTGTGATTGTCAACATAAACCAATGAACGCTTATAAGTGTTCGGGAGGAGATTATACAGATGAAGAAAAAGAATAAGATTATTATGATGACCATGCTTGGATTGATTGGAACAACGACGGCTGTCGGCGCAGCTGGGTATATGGACAAGGTAAGCGGCATACTGCGCAGCGATATGACCGTAAAGGTCAATGGGGAATCCACTTCTATGAAGCCGGTATTCATTAACGGACAAGCCTATTTGCCGGCGCGCAGCGAAGCGGCAGCACTTGGGTATCAGATCACTTATAACGCGAAGGACAAAGAAATTGAGATAAACAAACCGGGTCAGGAGGAAACTGTGAACTATTTGCGGACTTCGGGAGTCATCGTTAGTGTAAAAGAGCTCGGCAGCGGGCAGTATCAGCTTGAAGTGCTCGGCAAAGGCGAGAACAAATGGATCATACTCAACGCGGACAAGGATACGGTGATTAAGGATGGAAGCGGCAACACCGCCGCACTGCAAGATCTTAAAGCAGGCACGCAAATCGAGGCCGAATACGGACCGATCATTGCGATGAGCTACCCCGGCCAATCCCATGCAGCGGCAATAACAGTGGGAGCAGAGCGGCTTATTAAGGAAGATGTCATTCAATCGGTGAAACATACGGAAGACGGATGGCAGGTTCAGTTCGGTGAGACCAAAGACGGCGCTGTCGTACCGACTCTTGTGCTGAATGCAGGCAAAGAAACGAGTGTGCTTACTGCTGAAGGTCAGCCGGTTGATTGGGCCGATTTGAAAGAAGGCACCAAGGTTCGCGCTTACTACGGTCCGATGGCAACTAAGAGTATTCCGCCGCAAAGCCCGCTCTTTTATTTGGTCGTCCTAAGCGGTGAAGGTACAGAGCAATTAGCTCCGGCTGCCGCTCAAGAATTCCGCGATTTAAGCTGGAATCAGCTCACAGCCGAGCAGAAGGCCCATGTAACGACAAAGCAAAATGATGCATCGGTTGAAGTCGTTGATGCTGTAGGATCGGGAGTGCTCGCAGCAACGGATGAGCAAAAGAAGCTGCTCTCCAGCATTCAGGCTGCTGGCGGCAAGCTGGTTAACGTCACCTATTCGACGGATCAGGATGAGCTGCTAGGACCGTTGACTGTTGTTTTCGATCTGGATACCAAGGCATTTGTAGGATTTAACGCTAGAAGATAAGCAGGTTTCGACCAAGCTGATTAATTGTAATATCCTGATGCGCTGCTGGAATCCGGCAGCGTATTTTTCTTATGCAAGCCGGTTATGCGTTGATCATATAATCCATTAAACGAATTATCGATTCCATGGTTTATCGTCTGAGGAGTGTCTATAGTTGACATATAGGAAGACGTTATACCAGAACAGCTAAGGGGGATATTATGAAACTCGGAATAAGCTCATACAGCCTGTATCAGGATCTTCAAGCCGGTAAAATGACCATATTGGATGCTTTACAATGGTCAGCCGACATTGGGGCGGACCATATGGAGATTGTGCCGCTTGGTTTTTCATTAGTGGAACAGCCGGAATTGATTGACGCCATTGTCAGCAAAGCTGGTGAAATCGGGATCGAACTGTCCAATTATTCCATTGGGGCCAATTTCATTCAGCCTGACGAAGAAGCGTTTGAAGCAGAGATCGCGCGTGTTCGCAATGAAGTCGACATCGCACATCGTCTTGGCTTAAAGCTGATGCGCCATGATGTGGCTTCTCGTCCGATGAAGGAATGCTCCATTACGAATTTTAATGCGGATTTGCCGCGTTTGACCGAAGCCTGCCGGAGAATTGCTGATTATGCAAGCGGTTATGGAATTACAACCAGTGTCGAAAATCATGGATACTACATCCAGCACAGCGAGCGTGTGCAAACGCTTGTCCACGCAGTGGACCGGGCTAACTTCAGAACGACGCTTGATGTGGGCAATTTCATGTGTGCAGATGAGAATTCGGCAGCAGCTGTCAAGAATAATCTCCCTATTGCCTCTATGATCCATCTTAAAGACTTCTACCTCCGCCCTTCTTATCGCTTCCCAGGAGACGGATGGTTCCGATCCTTAAGCGGCAATTACCTTAGAGGGGCTATCGTCGGACAAGGGGACATTGATATGTGGGATGTGATTTCCACCATCAAACGTTCCGGCTATGACGGGTATATTTCCATCGAATTCGAAGGGCATGAGTCTTGTACGTTCGGCTCCAAAGCCGGATTCGATAACGCCCGCCGGATTTGGAATGAGAGCTAAATAACGGAAGGCAGCCGGAATAAGAAACTTCATCATTCATACTTAGCATATAGTCAGCAGATAATAACGAGCCGCTAGAATTTCTTCTAAGGCTCGTTTTGTCTGGGAAGCGGGATTTCATGATTCTTGAACCGTACATTGTTCTAATTGACTTGGCGGTGAAATATTGCTAAACTCAACATGTCCGGTATTTGAAGAGGATGTTGTTTTTTATTCAAGTGAGAATCAATTTTCCGCAGCAGAGCTATTTTTAAAATAATGTGCTATAATACAAAGAACGCAGGTCCGTAGCTCAATGGCAGAGCAACCGGCTCTTAACCGGTAGGTTGTGGGTTCGACCCCCACCGGGCCTATACATGAAGGAAACCATCCGCTTCGGCGGGTGGTTTTTTTTGTTTACAAGCCATATTGACGCTGCACCCGGCGCAAATTCAGGCTCGTGAATCAGGTGAATGATAGCAGCAACAATAAAGACGTACCTTTGAATTTCATCGGAACCTGAGAACTAAAGCTAAGTCTCATTAGCCGCTGCTAATGAAACTTAGCTTTTTTTCATTGTCTCTTAATCGCTTCAGAAGAATACGGCAGTACGATCAATATAACTAATAATAAATATAAATTTATATTTAAAATAAATTCATTGACAAGCTGATGAAATTACTTTAAAGTATCAATACAAACATTTTATCTCTATCACTAATATTATTTTGGAGGGTAAAGGATCATGGTTAAAACATCTGGAGTAACGACCCTAATGAGAGTCGTATTGGGAATATTATTCCTTGCGCACGGCATCAACAAGTTCCAAATGGGACTTGGCAATGTCTCCGCTTGGTTTGAAAGCGCCGGAACGCCAGGGTATCTGGCTTATATTGCAGGATGGCTTGAAGTAATCGGCGGGATATTGCTGATTGTCGGTCTCTTCACAAGATATATATCTGCGCTCTTCGTCGTTATGCTGATTGGTGCGGTCTTCACCATGAAGCTGACGGCAGGTTTGCTTGGCAATGGACAAATGGCAGGCTATGAGCTGGACTTGGCTTACATCATGCTGGCAATCTATTTGATCTTTGCCGGACCGGGACTGCTGTCGATCGATAAGGTGATTTTCGATAACCGCAAGCAAGCCTAACGGAAATACCCGATTGACGCAGAGCGGCGCTATTTGCTTGGATTAACTATCGAGGACGTTTCGGTTTTTATTTCTCTTGGCGAATACGATTCTGTTTTTACAAAATTAATGATGGGGACCACACCTACAGAAGTAGCTGCGGTCCTATTTTGCTGTACTAATTGCCAAGCGGTATATCAAATGTCGACTTTTTTGATGCTGCGAAGGATGCATTTTCTTGTGAAATTGAACAAAATACTGCAACATTCCGCCAATGAACAAATTAAGCCTAATATTTTTGTATAATAATGAAGGTGGACAATTTATTGAATGAAAGGAATAAATAAGGAGGTCATCGGGAACGTAAAAATAATACACTAAATCCAAAAATAAAAACATTATATAAGTCTCTCTGCTTCTGTAAGATTGGTAAAAAAAGCACAGTTATTTGAGTGGCGAATTGAATGAGGAGGGCACTGAAAATGATAAAACTCATGGTAGTCGATGATGAGCGTTGGATTCGGGAAGGATTAAAGCAGACTATTGATTGGAGTGCGCATGGGGTTCAGTTTATCGGCGATGCCGAAGATGGATTGAAAGCGCTGGAGCTGATTGAAGCTAATGTTCCGGATATCGTGATTTCTGATATTAAGATGCCCTCCATGGATGGAATGGAATTAATTGAAGACATGAAAAAGCGTGGATTCGACACGAAGGTCATTTTTATTAGCGGCTTCAGCGATTTCGTTTATGCTCAGAAGGCAGTCAGGCTGGGTGCGTTTGATTATATTCTTAAGCCAATCGAAGAGAATGTGCTGCTTGAGATTGTTGACCGCTGCGTCAATGAAATTACACAGAAGCGAGAAATAAGATCCCGGCTGGAGGAATTGTCAGGCCGTGTTAGAGAGAGTATGCCCCTGGCTAAACAGAAGCATCTGGAAATGTGTTTGTCCGAGCCGATTGCCGAGCCTGAATTACAGTCCAAATGGGATGCTCTTAGCATTGACTTGAACCCTGACCGGCTCGTCGTCCTGTCTGCCGTCGTCCACGAATGGGGTGAGCGAGGGATGAATGAAAGAGGATGTTCGTTAATGAGGTATGCTCTGGGCAATCTCATGGAGGAAATCCTCACGGAAGAAGGTATGCGATGCCAGGCATGTCCGCTGCATGAGAATGATTTTGCGGACGTGGCGCTTATTGCCTCCCCTTGGATGCAGGCAGATCCTGTCAATTACGAGGACCTGCATCGCGGTGCGAATCGGGTCATTAAACGGGCGCATCAAGTTCTTGGCATCCGGATCAGCATCGGAATCAGCAGCGCTGGGGAAAGAAGGAAGCTTTTTTTCGCTTTTAAGGAAGCGCTTACATATAGTGCGGAATATCTCATACATGGACCGGGCGGTGTTTACGGTGCAGCCCACATGGGCAGCAGCTCAATGGACAACGAACATGAAGCTGATCCATTACATACAGAACCTAAGGATTACCAGCTATCTGGCGTGAATCAAACGGTATCTTTTGCCGCAGGTATGCCTTACACGACGATCAAATCCGAACCTCTCGACGCGGCATGGTCTAATCGGATTATTCATGCCTTGAAGCTGGTGGATAAAAACAGGTTATCCGACCTGCTTCAAGATCAAATGAAGCTGCTTCAAGAGCTGGTCAAACAAAGCTCACCGCTTGCCATTCGCTGCGAGATGAACCTGCATATTGATTATCTTCTGTCCAAATGGCAGGAGCTGTGCAGGGCGAAGGACAGCTCGAAGCCATACACGGTTACGCATCAGCTGAAGCTTCAGCTTTATCGGTGCTCGCTTCGGGACTGGAAGCAGTCGATCATGAACGTCTTTCTAATGAAGGATACGGGTGCTGCTGCATTTGGACAGAAACGTACCATTGAGAATGCGCTTCGTTACATCCATGATAACTTTCACCTTGGCATCAGCCTCAATAACGTAGCAGAAACGATCTACTTGAATCCCTCCTATTTCAGCAGGGTATTCCATGAAGAGGTTGGCGAAACGCTCAGCCGTTATCTCATTCGCATTCGGATCTCCAAAGCAAAAGAATTGCTGGAGCAGACCCCCCTTAAGATTTATGAAGTCGCGGACCGTGTCGGCTATAAAGACTTTCGGCATTTCGTGAAGACATTCAAGGAATGGGAAGGGATGACTCCTGCCCAATTTCGTAACTACGGCGCATAGAAGAGAGGTCATCATGATGCTGTCTTTCATTAAGAAATCAAAGCTTACTTCGGTTGGTGTAAAAGTATTTGGATTCTACGTTGCCAGCATGCTGATCATTATTACCGTGATGGGCTATCTCTCTTATGATAAATCCGCAGAGATGATGGAAAACAAAATCGGAGGCATGGCGCTCCAGAACGTTCAGCAAATGAGCAAGCGGATCGATACCATTCTAGCCGGCTATGAGGACCGCTCCCTATTGGTCTTAGGCAACAAAGATATTCAGAAGCAGCTTAGCGGAGAGTTTCAAAGCGAGCTGGAGAAGTTTGAGAATAATAATGCGAATACGGCATTCCTCTCGAATCTGGTAAATTCGAGAAATGATATTGCAAATATTTACTTGCTGGGAGAGAAAGGCTTCTCCTACCGCTATTCACCGAGGGACACCTTTCCGGTCTATAATCCATATCCGTATGGCTATTCTACGGAATCCTGGTATAAACGCATTCGTGATGCCGACGGGCAAGTTGTTTATTTTGGTATTGGCCCTTCACTGATAAGAGGCTGGGATGGGGATTCCGGACCCGTATTCTGCTTTGGCCGTGCGGAGAAAAATGTCAGCAGCCGCGGAGAAATTATTGGGGTGCTGTTATATGAGATCGATCCAGCGGAGATTATGAAGATTCTATCGGAAATCGATTATGACGGATCGGGTATGAATGTCATTATCGACGAAACCGGTCAGATTGTCGGTGACAAGGATGGAATCCGATTATCAAGCATCCTTGGCGTTCAGATGAAACAAGAGAATATGGGAATATTCAGCAAACCGATGGGCGGGGAAAGGATGCTGGTTGTCTACAATCGGCTGGAATCAGCGGATTGGACGCTTGTAGGCATGCTCCGGGGCGCGGATTTGATGAAGGAAGCCAATGATATCCGCTGGTATATGCTATCGCTTGGAGTCGTATTTTCTTCAATAGGTATTCTGCTTGCAATCATTATTGCTTCGTCCGTGCATCGGCCGCTTCAGAAGATGATTCGAGCTATGCGCAGAGCCAAAAACGGTGATTTTGACATTCGCATCGTGGACAAGCGTGAGGATGAATTCGGCTATCTGTTCATTCATTTTAATGAAATGGTATCCCGCATAAAAGAGTTAATTAATGAGCTCTATGTCCAGAAGCTGTTGGAGCAGGGGCTTCAGCTTAAAATGCTGGGCTCCCAGATTAATGCTCATTTTCTATATAACACCCTCGATTCCGTCCATTGGATCGCCCGCATTCATAAGGTAGACGACATCAGCACCATGATTTTCGGACTGTCCAAGTATTTGAGGCTAAGTCTTAGTGAAGGCATGGATGAGGTGCGCATCAATCAGGTTGTGCATTTACTCGACAGCTACATTATGATTCAGAAGGTCCGTTATCAGGATAAGTTTTCACTTCACCTTCATGTGGACGAGACGCTTGCGGACTACAAGGTACTGAAATTTATTTTTCAGCCTATTGTAGAGAATGCAATCTATCACGGGCTCGAGAAGAAGTCAGGTAAAGGTCGGCTGGATGTTTCCTTTATTCAGGAAAACAATTGTTTGAAATTTATCGTTGTGGATGACGGTGAAGGGATTTTGCCGGAAAAATTGACTGAGCTTCAGCTGCTGTTACGTGGTGAGGACCACGACGAGGAGAACAATTTTGCGCTGCGGAATATTAATTCACAAATCAAAATTGCTTACGGTGTTCAGTATGGAATCGAGATTGACAGCAGCTACGGGAAAGGCACCAGCGTAGTCATGACGATCCCGCTCTTGAAGATAAATCCTGCTAAGCATGTCAGCTGAATGATTCAATCATAAGGGAGTAGAACTAACTGATTACACAAGGCATATTAAAGGAGGATTTATGTAACGATGAAAGAGCTTTTGATTCGTAAAAAGAAGCCTGTTTCTTTCATGCTTGTCCTCATGATAGTTGTAATCATGTTATTAAATGCCTGCGCCAGCAAAGAAATTGGCACTGATTCTGAAACAAACGTGGGGTTAACGGAGGAAAATGATCATTCAAATGTGAAGCAAAGCAGCGATCCTGTAACGATCAGTTTCTGGTTCCCATGGGGCGGGGGATTTAAGAAAGAATTTTATAATACGGTTGTGAAACCGTTCGAAGAGGCTAACCCGGATATTAAAGTCCAAATGACTTTTGTTGAGAATTCGGATAATTCGCAGGCATCGGATAAGCTGTTGACGGCAATTGCAGGAGGCAAAGCGCCGGATGTAGCGATGTTTGACCGGTTTGTGGTCGGAGAATGGGCATCGATGGATGCTCTGGAAGACTTGTCGGATTATGTGATCCGAGATGACATGGAAAGCATTTATTATCCGAGCGTATGGGCGGAAGCCCAGTACGAGGGCAGAACATATGCCCTGCCGTGGAATACGGACAGCCGTGCCATGTTTTATAACAAATCGATGATGGAGGAAGCGGGCCTTGATCCCAATAAGCCCCCCACAACCATTGCCGAGCTGGATCAAATGGTGGAGAAAATGTTCAAAACAAACAGCAGCGGGTCCTATGAACAAGTAGGGATGATTCCTTGGATGGCCCAGGGGTTCTTGTACACGCACGGCTGGAATTTTGGCGGTGAATGGGAAAGGGACGGGGAACTGACCCCTAACGATCCGGCAATCGTCAAGGCGCTGGAATGGATGCAGGGCTATGCGAAGAAATACGATACGAAGAAGCTGACAGCTTTCTCGGATTCTTTGAGAACAACCGGGAAAAATCCGTTTATGTCCGGTAAGGTAGGGTTCATTTTTGAAGGGAATTGGCTGCTTAATGATATTGAACCGTCGAATTTTGGCTGGGGTGTCGCGCCGATGCCTACCGCTTCGGGCGATCAATCCGTTTCATGGGCGGGAGGCTGGTCTTTCGTTATGCCAAAAGGTGCGAAGAACAAGGAACAGGCCTGGAAGTTCATGAAATTTATTGCGGGTAAAGAAGGCTCGCTTCTTTGGGCAGGCCGGGCGGACAGTAAAAATGATCTGACCTGTATTCCGGAAGTGAACGAACAGCTTGGATTGTATAAAAAGGAGAATCTGCAGGTATTCGTCAAGCTGCTGGAGCACGCCCATATCCGTCCGGTAACACCTGTGGGCGGCTACATGTGGGATGAGATGTACCGCGTGCAGAATCTGGCTGTCAAGCTTCAGGGCCAGCCGAAGACCCTGCTGGATGAAATGAAGAAGAAGATCGATGCTGAATTGTCCAAGGTAAAGTCGGGAGAACGCCAAAAGCTGGAGCATGTACAGGAGAGTTCACTATAAGAAGCCAAAAAAGAGTGCCTATCAGTCTATGATAGGCACTCTTTTTTATATGAATCTTACAATCTGGCAAAAATACTACACCAAATACAAAAGCAGTCACATTACCCGATCAAATAAAAGCGTTTACACTAAAGATGTGTTGCGAATTCCAATTAAAAATTAGTTAAAGGGAGGCTTGAAAGTGGAGAAAAGGAATAAGGGCACTCAGCAATTGAAAACGGGAATGATTAAGTTTTTCGTAACTGCACTATCGGTAAGTTTGGTATTGACAGGCTGTGGGGGTACAAATGGGGAAAGTGGAACAAACTCAACAGACGCAAATAATACAACGAACACAGAAAAAGCAAACACAGACAATGCAGCCAATAAAGACGCAGGTGCAGTAAACAGCGATGCCGGCAAGGACAGCGGCGAGAAAGTAACGCTCGAATTCTGGGGTTGGCAGGGCAAATTCCAGCAGGATTTTACGAAAATCGTTATCAGTGAGTTCGAGAAGCTGCACCCGAATATCAAGGTGAAATACATTCCCGATCAAGGGGGAAATGATAAGCTAACAACTCTGATTGCCGGCGGTACACCTCCGGATGTAGGTATTCTCGATCGTTTTATGGTAGGTGCATGGGCGGCTAAGGGTTCCCTTGAGAAATTAACTCCCTATCTCGATACTGACAGCGAGGTAAAGGCAGACAATTATTATCCAGGCCCTTGGGCAGAAGCGAATTACAAAAATGATTTATATGCACTGCCGTTCAACACGGATAACCGGGTGATCTATTATAACAAAACCCTAATGAAAGAAGCGGGTCTTGACCCGGAAAAACCGCCAACCACCATTAGCGAGATGGATGCGATGGCTGAGAAAATATTCAAAAAATCAAGCAGCGGCGGCTATGAACAGGTTGGGTTTATTCCTTGGATGGGTCAAAGCTACTTGTATACGCAAAGCTGGAATTTCGGCGGAGAATGGACGAAGGGCGAAGAATTAACGCCAAACGACCCGCAAATCGTCAAGGCGCTCGAGTGGATGGTAGGCTATGCGAAGAAGTATGATATGTCCAAAATCAACAAGTTCAACGATGTCATGGGTAAAACGGGAATTAATCCTTTCTGGACCGGTAAAGTTGGATTTATGGTTGACGGCAACTGGATATTGAATGATTTGACCAGCAATGCGAAGGTCAAACCGACATTTGATTGGGGAGTCGCAATGATGCCGTCAGAGGATGGATATCCACAAACCACCTGGGCAGGCGGCCATTCATTTGTTATGCCGAAGGGAGCCAAGCATCCTAAAGAAGCATGGGAGTTTCTCAGATTTATAGGCGGACATGATGGTACACTGCTTTGGGCTAAGCGTGCGGATGCAGGAAACGATATTACTGCCATGCCGAAAGTGAATGAGGAAATTAAAATAACGGAAAATCCAAAGCTAAAGTTATTTGTTGAGATGATGAACAGTGCGCATTATCGCCCTGTTACCCCTGCTGGTCAAAAAATGTGGGATGAAACATTCCGCGTACAGGATCTAGCCTTGAATGGAAAAGGCGAGCCTAAGAAGCTGCTGGATGAAGTCAAGAAGAATGTAGATAACGAGCTCAAAAAACTGCAAGCCAAATAATTAAATTAGCCAAGAAAGGGGTAGGATTATGCTGCCCCTTTCCCATGCACGAAGCAAATGAAGAAAAGACGGCTAGAGATGAATTGAATGACAAAGAGGTGACGGTGCTTGAAATGGCGTTGGAATGATGCGTTGAAGTGGAAGAAAGTCATGCTTATATCGATCACTTTTCTTGTCTTTTCGGTAACCTTTGGTGAAAACCTTCAATCTTACGCCAGCGAGCGTTTACGGGACCGCAATCAGAATCAAGGTACTCCGCAGGCAGATATGGACCAGCTGTCCATCAACGATATTTTGCAGCCGACATATGGAAAAACGCTGGCTGCCTATGAGAAAGCGGGCTATAAGCCAGCCGCCGATCCGGATATTGTGATTAAAGCCGATCAGTATTCCGCATTCGGAGGCACGAAGCCGCCTTCGGAAACGGTCGAGGGTCGATCATCCGCTCTTGTATGGGCGAAAGATACCTCATGGATCGAATGGACGGTTGATGTTCCGGCGGAAGGGCTTTACAATCTGGCTGCCAATTACTACCCGATGGCAGGAAAAAGGCTGCCGATTCAGCGGGAGCTGCTTATCGACGGAAAAAGTCCATTCCGCGAAGCGCAGCGGCTTTATTTTTTTCGCAACTGGGCTGATCGAGGCGATCCAATACAGAACAACCAGGGTGATGATGTAAGGCCTAAGCAAATCGAAAAACCGCAATGGATGGAGCAGCCGATTTCCGACGGAAACGGTTTGTATCCGGGTCCTTTCCAGTTTTACTTGACTTCAGGCAAGCATGTCATTCGCATGAATTTTTTAATAGAACCGATGGCTATCGATGAAATCCGGCTGACGTCCCCGGGGCAGTTACCAAGCTACAGCGATATGCAGAAAACCTATAAAGAGCAAGGCTATGAGCCCGCGGCAAATATCAACGTGAAAGTACAAGCGGAAAACAATCCGATGAAATCCGATCCTACGATCCGCAGAGAATCCAATGGCGATCCCTTAATGGAGCCGGCAGGCGACGGAAGAATCCGGTTGAATGCATTCGGTGACTGGCGCTGGAGAAAAGGCGGTCAAAAGGCTTCATGGACGTTCTCGGTTCCAAAGGACGGGTTATACAAGGTCGGCTTGAAATTTGGACAATGGTGGGGCGATGGGCTTCCGTCTTATCGTCAAATTCTAATAGATGGGAAAGTTCCGTTCAAAGAACTGGAACTGTACCCTTTTAGCTACTCTCGAAACTGGCGAATCGAAACGCTGCACAAAGACAATAAACAAACTGGTGAAGCAGAACCGCTGCTCATGCATCTGACTGCAGGCGAGCATACGATTACGATGGTTGCCGAGGTTGGGCCGTACCAATCCATTATCGAAGATTTGACGGAGGATACGCAGAAGCTCTCGGATCTCTACAGGCGCATTATTATGGTCACGGGGCCGACACCGGATCCAAACTTTGAATACGAGCTCGGGAAGAAGGTTCCTAAGCTTATCGGGGATTTGAAGGTTATCGCAGACGATTTGATCGTCCAAATGAATGCGCTGAATGCCATTTCGGAGGATGAGCCAAGTACGGTGAACAGTCTGCGGATGATGAACCATACGTTCGAGAAAATGATCAGTAATCCCGATTCCATACCAAGGCAGTTGTCGGAGCTCAGCAACAGTCAAACCAGCTTAAGCACACTGCTGATGGGCTTGCAGAATGTACCGCTCGTTCTGGACTACCTGCTGATCAGCTCTCCGGATACTAAGTATCCGAAGGTCAAGTCGAACATTTTGCAAAAGTCCGTCAGCACGCTCAAGAATTTCGTGGCTTCCTTTACGAAAGATTATACAGGCGTCGGCAGTGTCTATGACAAAGGTGCGAGTGCGCCGGAGACAGGTCCCGTTATCGAGGTCTGGGTATCCCGTGGTAAAGAGTGGGCGGAAATCATGAAGGAAATGGCGGAAGAGGACTTCACACCCAAAACGGGCATACGCATCAATGTCAACACGCTTCCAGCCGGACAATTAAACTCGGGCTCCGTCAATACGCTGCTGCTTGCGGCAAGTTCCGGTAAAGCGCCGGATGTGGCAACAGGCGTCGATGCGCATTTACCTGTCGAATTTGCGATACGGGATGCTTCTGTAGATTTAACGCAGTTCCCGGATTATGAAGAAGTGAGCAAACGGTTCCTGCCGGGCTCGCTGATCCCTTTTCAATACAATGGAGGGAGCTACGCACTTCCCGAAACACAGGATTTCAACGTATTGGTTTACCGCAAGGACATCTTGAAGGAGCTCGGCGTTAGCGTTCCGCAGACATGGGATGAGGCGTACGCCATGCTGCCTATCCTGCAGCAGAACGGGATGCAGATGTTCTATCCGATCTCTTCCCTGGGCTTCATGCCGTTCCTCTATCAGAATGGCGGAGAGTTCTATCAGAAGAACGGAACGAAGTCGGGGCTGGATTCTCCGGAAGCCTTCCAAGCCTTCACGGAGTGGACGGAGCTGTATACCAATTATAAATTCCCGGTAACGGCGAACTTCTTCAACCGGTTCCGTACAGGGGAAATGCCGATCGGGATTTCCGATTACCTTACTTATGTGCTGCTCTCCACGGCAGCTCCTGAATTAATCGGCCGATGGGGCGTAGCACCGTCGCCTGGGCATAAGAAAGCTGACGGCACGATTGACCGCACGAGCGGAGGGGCTGTCCAATCGGTTGCCATCTTCAAGCAATCGAAGCATCAGAAGGAAGCTTGGGAATTCCTGAAGTGGTGGACAAGCACAGAGAGTCAGGTTCAGTTCGGTCAAGAGCTGGAGGCTCTGCTCGGTGTTGAAGCCCGCTGGAATACGGCGAATATGGAAGCCTTCTCGCAGCTGCCTTGGCCGGAGGATGATCTGAAGGCGCTGACCGATCAATGGAAGTACTACAAAGAGCAGCCTTATGTGCTCGGCGGATACTTCACGGCACGTAATATTGATAATGCCTGGAACCGCGTTGTTCTTGGAGGCATGAACATAAGAGAATCGCTGGAGCAGGGAATCAAGGATATTAACAAAGAGCTTGAAGCCAAACAAAAAGAATTCGGGTTTCTCCCGAATTAGAGGCGGCGGAAGGAGGAGCGGTATGCAAAGCAGCGTGGAAGTGAAAAGTCCGCTTCAGCTGACATCACAAAAGGTAAGTCGGTTTAAATTGACTCAAGCGGGGAAAAGGGCTGCGCTCGGTTACTTGTTTCTCAGCCCTTTCCTCATTCTCTTCATCGTCTTCACGGTTATTCCGGTCGTTCAGTCCGTCTATCTCAGCTTCACCTATTACAACATGCTTCAGCCGGCGAAATGGGTGGGGCTATCGAATTACAGCGTCTTATTCCTGGAAGACGACATCTTCATCAAATCGCTTAAAAATACGTTTATCTTTGCCGTCATCGCGGGCCCGCTGAGTTATTGCTTATCCTTTCTGCTCGCATGGGTGATCAATACGCTGAAGGCGAAGATGGTCTTCTCGCTCGCCTTCTATGTACCGTCCATTACGAGCGGTATCGCTTTATCGATCGTCTGGCTTTATATTTTCTCCGGCGACCGCTATGGATTATTGAACAACTGGATGCTGAGCTGGGGCATGATCAGCGAACCCATCCTTTGGACGGCAGACCCGGATACCATTATGCCGGTCATTATTATCGTTTCTCTCTGGATGAGCATGGGAACCGGCTTCCTGGTGTTCCTTGCAGGGCTGCAGAATGTATCGCCTGAGCTGTATGAAGCCGGATCCATCGACGGGATATCAAGCCGGTTTCAAGAGCTGTGGCATATTACCCTGCCACTTATGAAACCGCAGTTATTGTTCGGCGCGGTCAATGCCATCGTGGGTGCTTTTGGGGTGTTCGATATTGCCGTGGCAATCTCCGGTATGCCAAGCCCTAACTATGCGGGACACACGATTATCTCGCATCTGTTCGATTATGCCTTTATCCGGTTCGAGCTCGGTTATGCATCTGCTATTGCTGTCTTCCTGTTTTTCGTGACACTCGGCTTAGGCCGAATCGTCATGAGATTATTATCGTCCAAAGAACAATAAGGGGGCCAAAGGACGTGACGATAAACTATACGAAATTTGTTGCCCGCTTCAACAGGGGATTGCTGTACGCGTTTATGATCGCTTTGGTCGGATTTACGGCCTTGCCTATCATTTATATGATCTCAACGGCTTTCAAACCGCTCGACGAGCTGTTCCTTTACCCGCCGAGATTCTTCGTGCAAAAGCCGACCTTGCGCAGCTTCTTCGACTTGCTGACCGCTACGGACAGCTCGGTCGTTCCTTTCTCACGCTACATTTTCAACAGTCTATTCGTCTCAGTAGTGATTGTGGCAGCCAGCTTGATTGTGTGCAGCTTAGGCGCTTATGTATTATCCAAGTTCAGGCCGCCGGGCGCAGGCTTCATCTTTGCAGTCATCCTGTCTGCCCTGATGTTCTCGCCGCAGGTAACTCAGATTCCGACCTACATGATTGTATCCAGCCTGGGTCTGGTCAATTCGTATTGGGCGTTAATTCTGCCGAAGATCGCGGTGGCCTTCAATATCTTCCTGATGAAGCAGTTCTTTGACCAAATTCCGGATGCTTTAATCGAGGCTGCACATATCGACGGCGCATCGGAGTGGACGATCTTCTGGCGGGTTATTATGGCGGTGAGCAAGCCGGCCTGGGCAACGTTAATCATCTTCTCCTTCATTGGGAACTGGAATGATTATTTCTCGGCGCTTGTGTTCACCACAAGTGAAACGATGAAGACGCTGCCGCTGGCGATTCAAACGCTTGCAGGTGGTCCGGGCGTTGTTGCGCGGTCAGGCGCGCTGGCTGCCGGTACGTTCTTAATTACTCTTCCGCCAATACTAATCTTTCTTTTGTTTCAAAAATTGATTATGAATACGATGGTTCATTCCGGGATCAAATCATAGGGGGGCGGACATGATGTACAAACGAATTACTGCGGGCATCATCGGCTGTCTGCTGTTCCTTATCGGCAGCATACCCGTCTATGCGCTCCCGCAAATGTCCTATACGCTTGATCCGATGTACGGTTATAAAATTCCGATCCCACTTACATATACGGTAGACAAGGTAGTCCTTGATATAGGCAATCCCGGCTTAAATAAACCGAGTGACCTGTTTATCGATGATAAGGGGCTCTTATATATTGCCGACACGGACAATAATCGGATCGTGAAATTGAATACAGACGGGAAGGTACTGGGTATCTTCGGGAAAGAACAGGGAGTCGAGCTTGACCAGCCAAGCGGAATCTTCGTCGATCAATTGGGCGATATGTTCGTTGCCGATACGGGGAGCGGCAAGGTCATTCATCTCTCTCCGAAAGGCGAGTTCGTCGAAGAATTCGTCAAGCCGGAATCGACTCTGCTGAGTCCGGACTTGGAATTTGCCCCGGATAAAGTCATCATGGACCGGCGCGGTTATTTGTACGTGCTGAACAAGAATGATTACAGCGGCTTTATGATGATTGATGCGCTGAACCGGTTTCGCGGCTATATTGGAGCCAACCGCGTTCCATTCGACTGGAAGAAGCTGCTTATTCGATTATTGGCGACGCCGGAGCAAAGGGAGCAGCTGAACAATGCGGTGCCTCAGCAAAACTCCAATTTGACGATGGACAACAAAGGCTTCATCTATACGCCTACAGTTCTGATTGGCAGTGATCAGATTAAGAAGTTCAACGCGATGGGCGAGAACATCTACAAGAAGGCTTTCTTCGGTGAATCCTCCATCGACAGCGGAACACTGGAGCTTCCTTATTTCGTCGATTTGGCTGTCGATCAGTTTGGTGTTGTGAATGCACTCGACGCGATGTCGCGTAAAATCTACCAGTACGATCAGGAAGGGAATCTGCTCGCAGTCTTCGGCGGTCAAGGCGATGTGAAGAGCCGGTTTGAATACCCGACCAGCATCGTCATCGATAAAGCAGGCAAGATCTACGTGCTGGACCGGGATCGGAACAACATACAGATTTTCCAGCCGACGCGATTTGCAGAATTGATCCATCAGGCCAGTCAGCTTCATTTTAACGGACGTTATCAAGAGGCCTTGGCACCTTGGAAGGAAGTATTGAAGATTGATGAGAACTACCCGCTTGCCCATCGCGGCGTGGCGAAAGCGCTCATGAAGGAAGAAAAATGGAAAGAGGCCATGAAGGAGTTTAAGCTGGGTGAGGATCAAGAGGGGTATTCACTTGCCTTTGCCGAGTACCGGCATGACTTGATGCGCCAATATCTAGGCTGGATCATCATTGCAGCTGCTCTGCTTATTTATGTGGTGTATCTCATTGTGAAATTTATGATCCGCGTCACGAACACCGTCATAAGGAGGTATGGCTATTGAACAGAGCGGCGGTAATGAAACAGTCCGGGCTGCGGTCTCTGCGGCTTGGAGTAGCGATACTTTTCCATCCTGTGGACGGCTTTGAAGAGCTGCAAAAAAACAAAAACCTGGCTTCGGCATTCGTGCTGATTCTTCTGACCCTATGCGTCAGAATCGTAACGATCTATATGACGAGCTTCCATATCACTTCCCTTCAGCCTAAGGATGCCGATCTGAATTTGGAATTAATCCGCTTCGTGATGCCTTTAATATCCGGGGTTCTCGCTTGTTATTTGATTACGGCGATTATGGACGGAGAGGCTTATTTCAGCCAAATATTGACGGCTATGTCGTATGCCTTAATTCCTTATATCGTGTTCTCAATCCCTCTGGCTGCAGTCTCCCTCTTCCTCTCAAGAGGCGAGATCGGTCTGTATAACAGCATCAACCTTATTATTTGGTTATGGGTCGCCCTGCTCATCTTCATTCAGTTGAAGGTGCTCAATGATTATTCCTTTAAGAAATCGGTCGGGGTCCTTCTCTTGTCCATCTTTGCATTTATTATCTTCTGGGGGACCGTCGGGCTCGTCTTCGCCTTGACGAATCATGTCCTGCAATTTGCACGTGAAATCTTCGTAGAAATTCGATACTTACTGGAGAATTAAGGGGGTACCATGATTACGAGAAAAGCCAAACGATGGATGTACTATATAACCGTCAGCTTAATCTTAGTAGTGCTCGTTCTCTTGGCTTTACCCTCCCTGCAAAGAGCCATTGAACGAGCGCAGCAGGAGATCAAACCGAAAAACGGAGCCGTGGAGGCTGCGGCTGATACGCCGGCAGAGGATGTGCAGCCCCAAAACCTAGGCGAATACGAGAAAGTAGCGGAAACAGACCGCCTCGAGCTTCTGTTCCGTTCCTCGGATTCCGCCATCGTGGTGAAGGATAAGAGCAATGGGTATAAGTGGGAATCGGCGGTCCCGCTCAAGGATGTAAGCGCTGACGGGAATGAACTGTGGACAGCCAGCAGTCAATCGATTTTTCACCTGACCTTCACGGATCCCAATTTGCCTGCGATGGAAACGCAGGAAACGAATTCCGTTGTTGAACAGCCGAAGATGAAGGCGACTTCTCTGGATAACGGGATATCCGTTCACTATGACTTGCCAAGACTGCAAATCAGCTTCGATATGAGCTTTCAATTGAAGGGCAACAGCCTAGAGGTGACGGTTCCGGGCAAATCGATCAAGGAATCGAAGAATAACTGGTTAATGGCGATTGCTCCGCTTCCGTTCTTCGGAGCGGCAACCGATAAGGATCAAGGGTATTCCATTTATCCGGACGGCCCTGGAGCGCTGTCGACCTTTAAGTCGAACCATCCGACTTATTTGAATCCTTACCGGGCAAGCGTATACGGCGCGGATACGATCACTTTCAACAATTACAAACGGGAACAGAATGCGATGCTGCCGATCTTCGGTCTGAAAGTCAATGAAAATGCTTTTCTCGGGATGATCACGCAGGGTGAATACGATGCGAACATTCTCTACTCGCCAAGCGGTTATTTGATCAACTTGAACCGCGTGTCCTCGGAGCTTATCTATCGGCGCGAGTATGAAGCGGTGAAGAAGGACGGGAATTTGACCAAGAAGCCGGAGAAGAATGTGCTGCGCGAGGATCATACGATCCGGTATGTTTTCTTCAGCGGCAATGAAGCCGATTACAGTCATATGGCCTCAGCCTACCGGGAATATCTGATCAACGAGCAGGGCGTCCGTTCGCATATCAAGAAGGATGATCCGATTCCGTACGGACTTGATATGCTCATGGGCATTAAGAAAAACCAGATTTTGTTTGATCATTTCATTCAGACAACGACCTACCCGGAGGCTCAGCAAATCATGGAAGACTTGAGCAAACAGGGGGTAAAGTCCATTTCCGCCAATCTGCTGGGCTGGACGAGAGAGGGATACTTGGAATATCCATCCGGGTATACGCCATCCGCGAAATTAGGCGGATTAAGCGGGCTCAAGCAGTTAAGCGCTTTTACCAAAGCAAATAACTATCAATTATTTCTGCAGGACAATTATGTCGAGGCCTGGAAGGGAAGCGACGGATTTTCCACACGCAGCGACGTCGTTGTTGGAGCCAATCATTTTGCCGTCACAGATCGTTACAGCGAACTCTTTTACTTAAATGCAGGCAAGCAAAATGAGCATTTTCAAGGGAAGATTCTTGATCCGCTCCGCAAACTGGATATTACCGGCATTAACTTCGACGGTATCGGGTATCAGGACTACTACGATTACAATGACGATTACCCGCTGACACGCGAAGGAACAGCCAAACAATGGGTTGAGATGATGGATAAATCAATCAAGCAGTTCGGCAGTGCAGCCTCGATCGGAGGCAATGGATACAGCTTAAAGAACTCCTCCCGTTTGTTCGGCATTCCAATGGAGGACAGCGGCTACTTCTTTACCGATGAAACGATTCCTTTTTATCAAATGGCCGTGCATGGACTGATCCCTTACTCGGGCGATCCGCAAAATTTATTTTATGATCCGCAGCTGCAGTACCTCAAAATGGTGGAATACGGGTATATGCCTTACTACCAATTAACGAAGAATTACTCTGAGGAGCTTAAGGACACCTACTACAGCGACCTGTTCAGCTCTGCTTATGACAACTGGGCGAATCAATCGGTCCAGCAGTACAAAGAGATGAATGAAAAGCTGCAGCCGGTCTGGTCTCAGGCTATGAAGGAGCACCGCAAGCTGCAAAAGGATGTGTACGAGGTCGTGTATGAAGACGGCACTCGCGTCATTGTCAATTATTCACCGCGTGAGGTCAGGGTCGAAGGCGATCATATTGTACCGGATAAAAACTTTATCGTAGTGCCGAAGGGGGGATAAGCATGAGAGGGCAAAAGATGGGTCTGGAAAAAAAGAAAATGCTGGCAGGTTATGTTTATATCGCACCTTGGGCGATCGGCTTTGCATTGTTTATGCTCTATCCCTTAGTGTACTCCCTTTGGCTTAGCTTCCATGAGGTTGTAGGCGTCGGTAACTTTGAGCTGGAGTCTGTCGGCTGGGGCAATTTCAACAAGGCGTTTGTCTTGGATACACAGTTTATTCCTCTGTTTATCTCGGTCATTCAAGATGCCGTCATTAATACGCCGCTTATTATCGTGTTTTCGTTGTTTATCTCGATCTTGCTGAATCACAACATCAGAGGACGTGCGTTCTTCCGGGCGGCATTCTTCCTGCCCGTACTGATCGGCTCCGGCCTTGCCATGCAGCAGCTGCTGTATGCCGGTGTCGGCAAAGATACGCTGGTCAATGGAATCGGTGTTCCTGATGAAGTGTTTCTGTATATGGGACCCACGTTCTCCCAGATCGTCTTTGATATGTTAAGCAGGCTTACTGTGATTTTCTGGAAGACAGGCGTGCAAATCCTGCTCTTCCTGGCCGGTCTGCAGGGTATTTCCCTATCGCTGTATGAATCGGCAAGATGCGATGGAGCAACGGAATGGGAGATGTTCTGGAAAATCACTCTGCCGCTCATTACGCCAATCATTCTGCTGAATCTGGTTTATACCTGCGTGGATTCCTTCACGGATATCAACAACCGGATGATGGTTTATATCAAAGACACCGCCTTTACCAATATCGAAATGGGTTACGCTTCGGGTATGGGTTGGATTTATTTCTTGTTTATTTTCCTTCTGCTCGTGCTCGTATTTGTTTCTACCCGACGCTTTATCGTTTATACAGGTGAAAAATAAGAGATAAGGAGGTGTTCACCGTATGAAGTCGATTCCGATTTCAAAGTCCAAGCAGCGCATAGCCGTTAAGGAAACAAAGGCCAGCAGCAAAGCAATTGCTTTAAGGAATAATAGCTTGTTAAGCCGAATCGGGAGTAAAAGCCGTTGGTTTGCGTTAATCTATTGGATTTTCGTTTATGTTATCTTGATAGATTTGGCTTTCGTATTCCTTTATCCATTTATCTATATGATTACGACATCCCTTAAACATCCGGTGGATCTGATGGATTTTACGATCAAGTGGATTCCGAAGAGTCTAGCGTGGGAAAATTTCTATTACGGGATGAAGGGGCTGCAATTCTGGTCCCATTTCAAAAATTCAGCTCTGATTTCCATCCTTAGCGTAGTCGGTCAAGTCTTATCCTGTTCCTTTGTTGCCTATGGTTTCGCCCGGATCAAATTTCCGGGGCGTGAGGTACTGTTCGTCTTATGTATGTTCACCATGATCATTCCACCGCAGACGATCATTGTTCCTTTGTTCATGCAGTACAAGACAATAGGATGGCTCGATAGTGTGCTGCCGCTTGTTATTCCTGCATTCTTCGCCAATGGGCTTAGGGGAGCGTTATTCATCTTTATCTTCCGCCAGCTGTTCCGGGGGCTTCCATGGGAGCTCGAGGATGCTGCGCGTGTGGATGGATGCGGCAGCTTCAAGGTATATTGGAAAATTATTTTGCCGCTTACCCCGCCTGCTATCGTAGTAACGACGCTGCTTTCCTTGGTTTGGCATTGGAATGATTTCTTCGAGCCCTCTATTTATCTTACATCCGAAGAGAAATTCACTCTGCCGATGATGCTTCCAAGGCTCTATCAGTCTCTTGATACCTTAACGGGAAGCAGCTTTGAAGTATTCAGTTTACCTGTCGTTATGGCCGCAACTTTCTTTGCTTTGGTCCCCATGCTTCTTGTTTATCTTTTTCTTCAGCGGTACTTCATTCAAGGTGTGGAGCGTTCCGGGCTGGTTGAATAGGCTGCGGAATGCGGAGCTTGGCAGTTCACTCACTATAGGAGGTTATCGAAATGAGCAAAGTACGCATCGGTTTCATTGGTACGGGAGGTATTGCAGGGCTGCATGCCCGGCAGCTGCTTGAATTGCCGGAAGCAGAAATCAAGGCCATCACGGATACTAGTGAAAGGAACCGGGAGAGGTTTATTGAGAAGTTTGGTCTGCAAGAGGTGGAACAATTCTCGGATTATCAAGAAATGCTGGAGCAGGCGGACATTGATGCAGTCGTTATCTGTTCTCCGCATACGCTGCATTTTCAGCAGGCCCATGATGTGCTTACCAGAGGGCTGCATGTATTGATCGAGAAGCCGATGACCTGCTCATCCGCAGAAGCGGAGCTGTTGATCCGGACGGCGGAGGAGTCAGGGAAGATCATGCAAGTTTCCTATCAGCGGCATTTTCAGCCTGAGTTCTTATATATCCGCAATGCGATCGAAAGCGGCGAGATCGGGAAGATAACTTCGATTACCGCTTCGCTCTACCAGGAATGGAGACAGGGTACGCCAGGCTCCTGGCGTGCAGACCCGGCTCTTTCC
Organism: Paenibacillus solisilvae; assembly: GCF_042656405.1. Taxonomy (NCBI): domain Bacteria; kingdom Bacillati; phylum Bacillota; class Bacilli; order Caryophanales; family Paenibacillaceae; genus Paenibacillus; species Paenibacillus solisilvae. Next base: position 72,176 of record NZ_JBHSOW010000008.1, read on the forward strand.
GGAGGCGGCTTCCTCATGGATTCGGGCAGCCACATTATCGATGTGCTGCTGTGGACATCTGGCCTGACTCCGGTGGAGGTGAAGCCGCAGCTGCATATGCACGGGGCCGCCGTGGAAATCGACACGTTCACTTCGATCCGTTTCGCTGAAGGAGCCGTTGCCGGCCTGAACCTGGTCGGCTACTCCCCATGCTGGCATGAAACCTTTGTCTTCTGCGGAGAGAAAGGCGGGATCTTCTATGATAATGGTAAAATCACGCTGCGCCGCTTAAGACAAGAACCAATCGTACCGGAACTTCCGAAGCAGACTACCAATCAGGATAAAAGCTTTATCGATGCCATTCTCGGACGCCATGAGGTGCTTGTGCCGGGCGAGTTCGCCTTGAAGGTCGTGAAGCTGTCGGAGATGATCTACCAGGCTGCAGGCTATGTGCCGGAAGCAGCCCAAGAATCAGAGGAGGAACAAACAGTATGAATGTCAAATTAGGTATGCGGATTCCGCCCAAGATTGGGGCGGAAGGAATAAACAAGACTGCACAGTGGGCCGCCGGCATTGGCCTGGATGTCCTGGACGTCTCGAATCTGACGCCCCAATTGAAAGAGGCTTGCGATCAAGCCGGTATCGGTATTGGATCTGTAGATGCCCATCACACCTCGCGGCTGTTAAGCCGTGATGAAGCCCGCCGCGCGGACGCGGTGGTAGCTGCGAAGCAGCAGATGACTGAGATAGCAGCGCTTGGCGGAAGCGTACTCTTCATGTGCCTTGTGCCCGAGGATCATACGCTGCCGCGCAAGGAAGGCTTCGCGATTTGGAAGGACACATTCCCGGAGATTGTAAAGCACGCCGAGCAAGCAGGCATTTACATTGCGATTGAAGGATGGCCGGGCCCAGCGCCGTATTATCCGACACTTGGCTGTACGCCAGAGATGTTAAGGGCGATGTTCGATGCGATTCCGTCGAAGCATTTTGGCTTGAACTACGATCCTTCTCACCTTGTCCGCCTTGGGATTGATTACATCCGTGCCTTGAGTGAATTCGGTGAGCGCATCAATCACTGCCATGGTAAAGATACCGAAATTCTGCATGACGAGCTGTATGAATGCGGCGTAATTACATCGACCTTCGGTGAGAAATATGGATTCTCTGAAGGCTCCTGGCGCTATACGATTCCAGGTCACGGGGATGTCGATTGGGGCAAGGTTGCTGTCCGCCTTGACCGGCTCGGTTATGCCGGAGCGGTTAGCATTGAGCTTGAGGATCACCGGTTCTGGGGTTCTTTGGAAGCTGAGAGACAAGGGGTTACGAAAGCAGCGGAGCACCTGGCGAAATATTTTAGATGAAGTCTCTATGAAGACTCCTTGGCATAAGGGAGACCTATGATCATGAGCAGTTCAATAGAAATTAGACGTATGGCAAGAGAGGATATGGACCTTGTATCCCGTATATTTAGCGAACATAACATTCATAAGCCATTCGCATACATGGAAAAATGCTGGGAAGAGATCCAAAAGGGAGAACGCGTAACGCTGCTTGCTTTTTATGAAGGGAACTTCGCAGGAAGCTTACATTTGCTTACCCATTCGTATTATCCACCTTTTAGGGAAGCCGGCATTCCGGAAATCAATGATTTCAATGTCATTGGACCATTAAAGAAACGCGGTATCGGAAACCAATTAATGGAGGCGGTCGAAAAGATCGCCTTCGACCTCTATGGAACGGTTGGAATAGGGGTAGGGATGCATATTTATTATGGTCCGGCTCAGCGGTTGTATGCGAAACGGGGCTATATTCCGGATGGAAGAGGTGTCATCTACCAGAATGAAGTGGTGATGCCGGAATCCAAGGTATATGCAGACAATGATTTAGTTTTATACCTGACCAAGGATCCTTGATCCAATCTTCATGAGCCTGATAGATTTCTGCTCGATAATAAGAAGAAAGCCGCCAAAATGAATTGGCGGCTTTTGCCGTTCTCTAGGGTCAATAAAGCGGATATTTCTGGCGGAGATCCTCACGGTGCAGAACGTTGGAGTCTTCGCGGATATAATGGCATACATACGAACGGCGCCAGCGGTCTTTACTGCGGTTCTTATTGGACAAGTGGATGAGAAGCTCGCTGAAGAATAGAATGTCGCCTTTTTCCATTAGCACTGGAATTTGACGCGAGGTGTCGATGCCCTCTGTCTCGTGGGTCCAGGGCTCATGCTCCTCCAGATTCTTGACCGCGCCATGGCTCAGCAAACCAAGCTTATGTGTGCCTGGTATAACGAACAAACAGCCGTTTTCTTCATCTACGATATCTTCCATCGCTGTCCAAGCAGCAATCATCGTCATCGGATCGTTCTTAATGTAGTAATAATCCTGATGGGCGGCTTGTCCATGGGAACCTGGTTCTTTGTAAAAATACATACTTTGTACGCACACCGCTTCTTTGCCCATAAGCTGATTCAGGACGCCGCGGATAATCGGCAGCTTCATGAGCTGACGCGAGAAGCCGTCGTGCTTATGAGGATTAAATAAGCGGATGGAGAATTTCTTGTCTTCATCGCAGGCTGCCCATTCCGGCATCGGTGACTCGGTGCGAATGTCGTGAATATGTCCATTAAAGGCATCAATTAGATCGTGAGAACAGCCTTTCTTAATTAGAATGTAGCCATCTTCCCTGAATTGCCCAATCTGCTCCGCTGTCAGAATATCAAGCGGTGATAATGCTGTTTTTTGCATGTGCAGCGCTCCCTTCAGAATATCTTGCCGTTGTTAATAGAATATGATGATGATGGTTTCCTAACAATGGCTGAGAAAGATGAATTTGTATCTGAAATTGATATTTGATCCTTTTCCGCGGTGGATATTAATGCTACAATCGGACAAGAAACCAGCTTAGGAAGGACAATAAGCAATGAAGGAGAGAAAAGGGGTTTTCAAGTACCCGGCTGTGACCGGTGCACTTGCGGGAACAATCGTATATCCGCCTGGCGGGCGGTATGGTCCGCGCGTTCAGCAGGATGTACAGCTGGTTCTGCTGCATACGGGAAGCTTGCTTGTGGAAGTGGATGGAAAGAAACGCACGGTGCAGCCGGGGACTGCAGCGCTGCTTAAGCCGGGACACAAAGAAACGTTCCTGTTCGCGGACAAGCAGGAAACCTGGCATCGCTGGATTTCCGTTCATATCAGCCCTATGAGTGATGAAGAACGGGAATTTATCGATAAACTTCCGCTCAGCATCCCGATTTCTGAGGAGCTGAACCGGCTTACTGATCTGATGCTTGCGCTGCAGCACCATCATTCATCGGAAAGCGATCTGCTTCGCAGCCTGGGCGTGTCAGCCTTACTGCTGTATGCATCCGAGCAGTCCCGCAGGCGTGAACTGCAGGATACACATCCATCGGTGCTGCTGGCGAAGCAGACCATTCAAACCCGTTTTGCCGAGGAGCTGACACTTGATTTGCTGGCGCATGAATCAGGCATATCTCCCGAGCATTTGGTGCGCCTGTTCCGCACTTCAGAGAACACAACGCCGATCAAATATGTCTGGCATTACCGGGTTCTGCGGGCGCTCGAGCTTCTGACTCATACGGGTCTTACGATTACTGAGATCGCCTCGCGCTGCGGCTTCAAGACAACCTATCATTTCGCGCGAATGGTCAAGGAACAGACGGGCAGGACCCCGACAGAAATCCGTAACTCATCCTGGACGGGATCAGGATCAGGGGAGGTGATACGGTGAAGCGAATGGAATGGAATCCCGGCCGCCTTTCAGCTTCATACAAGGGTCTGACCATTACCTTTCTGCCCAAGGAGTATGCTTTGTTCTCGTTCCTCTATGAGCATGCGGGACAGAGCTTCACTCGTGAACAGCTTCTGAACGCGGTTTGGCCTATGGAGAATCCGGTGGATCGAACAGTGGATGATCATATCTACCGGCTGCGGAAGAAGGCAGCCCGCTTCGCACCGGCGGTTCAAATTGAAACCGTACGGAGTGTCGGATATCGCCTTGTCGCGGCTAACGGCAGTGAAGAAGCGAATCCCCTGCGGCACAGTGCATCTTTCTCAAGCGAGCTTCAGCATATTGCCGACACCTATTTGAAATATGGACGCGGGGATGCCTTGTTAATGCTGTCTCAGAACAAGGATGTGCTTGGTTATGAAGCGGGCCCGGCTTCTCAAATCCTTTACCGGTTCATGGAAGGAGATATTCGTTTCATCGTGGACGAAGAGCCGTACTCGTTTGCCGATCGCGCATTTTTCCTGCTTTTTCTGAATCAGCTTATCGATCCGCTGCAGAACCGGAAGTTCGTGGAGGCAGCTGTTACACATCAGCTTCTTCCAGGTCCTTGGCAGAATGAGCTTTCTGCCATGTCGATCATCTCCTTCAGTTTGGACTGGGGGGATTATAAGCAGGCGCTCGACAAGCTGACGGCTCTATCTGCTGAAGCGGAAGAGCATTGCTGGGAAGGGCTTCTTCCCTATACAGCGAATTTGAAGCTGGAATACGCAATGCATGGTTCAGACAGAGCGGCAATCGAAGAAAGCATCCTTCATGCGGAGAAGCTGCTCGAGCGATACCCTTATCAGCGTGAAGAAGGCCAGTATTGGCTGCTTAGAGGAATCGCGATCTACGTGGATGATCCGCGTCAAGGATTATCCTGGTTGAACCAAGGACTGGAACTGCTCCGCAAATCCCAGTTTATTCTGAATCTGATGAGAGGCATAGCGATGGCAAAAGGCTTCTCGAAACGTCATGATTGGGATAAGGCTTACGCCATGCTGGAGGCGGAATGGGAGAAATTATCCAAACGAACCGGTATGAAGAGCATTGAAGAACGAATCCCCCAGCAATTACAAATGCATCTTGGAAGCCTCTGATATTCTTCTGACATAAGCGGATTATGCTGAGAAGAAAAGAAATCGGAGGTTTTTTCTTTGCAAACCAGTCAATCAAAGGCTCTACCTGCACCTATTTGGCTGCCCCTGCGGAACCGGGGATTCAGGCATTTATGGATCGGGCAGCTGTTATCCGACTTTGCGAATTGGCTTGATTTTGTTGCGTTGAATGTCCTGATCGTTTACGCCTGGGGTCACGGTTCTGCTGCCGTAGCCGGGTTATCGGTTTGTATCGGCCTTCCTTGGATTATTGTCGGCCCCCTCATAAGCCCGTGGTTTGCGCGAATGCCGGTAAAGGGAACGCTTATCCTTTGCGATGTCCTGCGAGCCATAATCGTTATGGCTATGACCTTGGCTGATTCACTTGCGGCGCTCTTTGTATGTGTGCTGCTCAAAATGAGCGTAAGCGCAGTGTTCGATCCGCTGAGGCAGGGGGCTGTCAAAGAGCTGGTTGAACCTGCAACGGCTGCACAAGCTGCATCTCTTTCCCAGTTGTCAGTCAATTTAACGAAGATACTCGGACCAGTGATAGGCGGTATTCTAATGGGCCTGACGGAAGCCCATACGCTGTTTATTATCGGTGCGTGCTGTTACGTAATATCCGCTCTAGTTCTACCTGGCATGCCGGGAATAAGTGGATTAACGGACAAACAACAGGCTGCCAAATCAGGCTTGCATCTGGCATGGCAGTATCTGAAGGAGCGGCCGCTGCTGAAAACAGCGGTCATCTACACTGCGATGGTGTTCTTCTGCATTTTCTTATACGATGGATTATTAACACTTCTAATTCGCGATGCAGGGATGAAAGAGGCTGATTTCGGCTTGATTATCGGTGCTGTAGGCGTAGGCAGTGTGGTCGGATCTTTAGCAGCGGGTCATTGGAACCGGTGGCAGCATAAACCATTTGCACGGATGACAGGGGCAGGAGTCGGTTCGGGAATTCTCATCACGTTATTAGGCATGAGCGTTATCGGCTGGATTCCTGTGAAACTATGGCTGTGGCTTATTATCTGTATCTTACTTGGAGCCAGCAGTGCGATGAGTGCAGTACCGCTGGGGTTCATTCTGCAAAAGGAAACGTCAGTGCGAACGATAAGCCCGATATCCGCACTCTCTAATGCCCTTCAAACGGGTTCGATGCTCGTAGCTCCGATTGCAGGTTCATCAGCAGCCCATTTGGTGGGGGCGGGGATGGTTTTTCTATGCGTGGGGCTGCTGATCAGCGGATTGGGTTTATTATTTCGGTATGGATTCAAGTCTGTCTATTGATGGGAATCAGATTTCAAAATGAAGAAATCAGCTTTGCGATTCGTTCCTTGACATTATCCGTAATCATTCCGCCATGGTAGCAGATGACGGATTCGATGTCGAAGGAGGCAAGCTTGGCAATCGATTCTTTAGCTAGCTCATAATCTGAGCATAGGCCGGGCTCAGGCAGGAGCAGTTGGCCCTCTGAGATAAGCAGGGCGTCAGCAGCGATCAGGGTTTTGCTCGCTTGGTGATACAAGGATAGATGACCGGGTGTGTGGCCTGGCGTGTCGATGACGACTAAGCCCGCGCTGTAAGGAAGTTCTTCGCCTCCGGCAATTGTACGGTCAACGCTTGCGCGAGGGGGATTCTCCAGCGTGGAACGAAAGGCTTTACGCCATTCATCCGGCACCTGCTGCGGAAGTGCGGCAACCGCCTTTTCGATGGATTCCGGGGTGATTTTAACGAGCATTTTCTCACCCTGAATATAAGGCTTCTCGATTGGATGCGCGAGTATTTGGACTTGAGGCAGCTCCTTGCGAATGGCCGGTAAATTGCCTATATGGTCGATATCTTGATGGGTAAGGATAACAGCCGTCAGCTTCTCAAAACGAATCCCCGCTTGCTCCACAGCCGCTTTAACTAACGGCAGCTGGCCGGGATAGGCCGTGTCAACAAGAATGACATTATTCCGGTCCCATAGAAGCGTTGGGTGAATGACATCGGTTTTCCCCATAATCGTGGCTGAAATCGATAACATGGTAACTCCATCAGAAGCTCGCATTGTATCCCTCCAAAACGTAATTGTTCATGAACAATCAGCCCGGGCACGCGTGATCAGGATGATTTCCATTTCACAATAATAGATAGTTTTGAAGGCGCAGTCAATAGAAAAATTAATAATTATACCACAAAAATATTTATTTGTCAATATATATTTCTTGAGGAATTGGCGGCCAGGGACTTCTCCATACAGAATGGAACGTTCTCCAAGTTAAGAGAAGCCGCGCCACTGCGTGGGTGTCAGGCCGGTATATTTCTTGAACACGGTTGCGAAATGCTGACTTGTTTTATACCCCAGATCCATCCCGACTGCTGTGATGCTGCTCCCGGGCTGGAGGAGCAGCCGGCAGGCATGATCCATCCGCAGACGGTCGATGTAATTGGCGGGCGACTGGCCGTGCATATCTTGGAACAGGCGGTAAAAGTGAGATTCGCTTACGCCGATCCTGTCCGCAAGCTCCTTATTCGTCCATCTCTTCTCCGGAGCGGCTTCAATCTCTGCCGTCAACCGGGTTAAGGCTTCTATGAGATCGCTGGGGAGGGAACGCGCTGACGAGGGATCCAGCATCTGCAGCAGGATATCCAAGACATGATGACGAAGCCGGCAGGAAGCGAGCTGGACATTATCGGTCATGATTGCCCGCATGCTTGCGAATTTCTCGCGGATGCGAATGTCGACCTGCAGCACTCTGGGCAGCTGCTTCAGTAAACAGTCGAATTCCAGCCGATCAGACTCATGCAAACCGAGCCAGCCGGGGTTCTCGGCAGGATCGGATACGATGATCCACCAGATGCTGCACGGTTCAATGAAATTCAACCGCGCGCGATGCCATTCGCCCGGCCTCGTATGGAAACATTGTCCGGTATGGGTGGCATAGAGACTGCCATCCACTTCCCAGGTCACTTTGCCGCTCTCGACGACGACAAATTCATAGCATTGTTCATGACGGTGATCGTAGAGAGGAGAAGCCTCATGAAAACGGTCATGGCCCAGCATGATTAATTCGGGAACGTTTGAAAATTTAGTGGTTTCTTGGGACTGGTAGATCCAGCGTACGGATTCCGTTTTTGGCCTTGGCATAGGTACCCTCGTTTCTGATTGTCTCTAATGTTTCTAATCCTATTAGATAGGTTTTGGGAAGTCAACGCTTGCGCAATTGGCTACAATAAACCTGTAGTTCCTATACATTCAGAAATGGTGAGGTGTTTAGCTTGGGCGTTATACCTTATGGCATTACGGCTGCAGATAAAGAAAGATTTGATCGGGACGGCTACTGGATCAGTCCCAAATTACTGGATGATGAGACCATTGAGCGGCTTCGCGGAGCCCACGAGCGTATCTGGAATAACCAATATGATGGCAATGGGATGCCGCTTCATGCTTTCCGGCTTTCCGATAATCCATTCGCGCTGCGCAAATTTGATAACGGCTGGTGGATTAATGATGAGGTGCGGGATGTGGTGACGGATCCCAATCTCGGCCAAATGGCCTCTGAGCTGCTGAATGAGGATTCCATCCGTCTATGGCATGATCAAGTGATCTATAAGCCGGGCACAGCAGGGCAGGAAACGAAGGCCGGCAATGTCGGCTGGCATCAGGATTACGGATATTGGCGCGCAAGCAACACACCGAATATGGTGACGGTATGGATTGCCCTGCAGGATACGGATTTGAATAATGGCGGCATGATGACGATTTTAGGCTCGCATAAGTGGGGTGCCGTCGAAGGAAGCGATACCTTCTTCGAGCAGGACATGGCCAAATTGAAGCAGCGGTTTGCGACAAGGGATTGGGTCGAGGAGCCTTGCATTCTGAAAGCCGGACAGGCGAGCTTCCATCATGCGCTCACCTTCCACGGGTCTGCAACGAATTACACGGATCAGCCTAGGCTGTCGGTTGTTGCGCATTTAATGCCCGGCGACACGGCGTATAAAGAAGGCAAATACCGGCATGATAATGTTCGCTTGCTTGGTCCCCGTCCGCAGTTCGGACAGAAGTTCAATAATGAGTTTTTCCCGCTGCTGTATTCCAAATCAGATCAACAGGGCTGAAAGCTGCTCTTCACGCAGAGCCTTAACGCAGAGCCTGGCCGGATCCATCTTGGCAAGCGGACTTGAGCGGGAATAACAGATTTGAACAGCTGCTGACACAAAAAGACCGCCGCTTGAATTCAAGCGCGGTCTTTTTGATAACTAGCTTTTGATAACTATCTTGCCATCCATCCGCCGTCTACGCATAAGACATGTCCGTTCATATAGTCGGATGCCTTCGAAGCCAGGAAAACGGCCGGCCCTACCAAGTCTTCGGGCTTTCCCCAGCGGCCTGCCGGAATCCGTTCGGTAATCGAAGCGTATCTTTTCTCATCTGCGGTGATAGCAGCCGTATTGTTGGTCGTCATATATCCAGGCGCAATTGCGTTCACCTGGAGCCCTTTGCCAGCCCATTCATTCGCGAGTGCTTTGGTTAAACCGGCGACTGCATGTTTACTGGCTGTGTAGCCGGGAACATTCAACCCGCCTTGAAAGGAGAGCATCGAGGCAATATTGATAATCTTGCCGCTGCCTCTTGCCAGCATATGACCGCCTGCCAGCTGGCTGAGATAAAAGACCGAATTCAAATTCAGATCAATAACATCGGACCAGTCCTGACGAGAGTGCTGGGCGGCAGGAGTCCGTCGGATAATACCGGCATTATTGATCAGAATATCAATCTGCCCGAAGAATCCGAGCGACTTGGCAAATACATCCTCCAGGCCGTCTGCTTTGCTGAGATCGGCAGACAGCTGCTCGATCTGCCCTCCGTTTGCACGGACGGACTCAACCGTCCGGTCACTGCCTGAGGAGGAGATAGCCACAATACTTGCTCCTGCTTGAGCGAGCCCGATCGCCATTGCTTGGCCGAGGCCGCCTGATGTGCCGGTAATTAGAGCCGTTTTACCCGTTAAATCAAATAACATGAATAATCAGTCCTTTCGCAGCATTTAGTTGTACTCCACTCGAACGCCAGCCTGGCGGAACAGCTCCGATGTTTCTGAAGAAATACCCTTGTCTGTCAAGATCGCTTCAACATCAGTTAAGTGTGCAAAAGTAAGCAGAGCGCATTGGCCGAATTTATGATGGTCAACCACTGCGTAGGCAGTACGCGCAGATTCAATGAGCGCACGCTTGAAATCAATCAAATCGCCGGTATAGATCGTAAATCCGTATTCCGGATGTACGGCTGTGGAGGATAAGAAGGCTTTTTGAATATTCAGCTTCTTAATATAGGCGGTGGATTCGGCTCCGGCCAGCATATTACGCACGCGATAGCCGCCTGGCACGACGAGGCGTATTTCGTCCTTGCGGGCGAGCTCTCCGATAATGTAGACGTCATTGGTGACGACGGTAAGGGGCTGATTTGCGAGTTTCTTCGCAATCTCAAGCGTAGTACTGCCGCCGTCGAGCGCAATGATGTCATTAGGCTCAATGAGCCCGATTGCAAGCTCGGCGATTTCCTCTTTGGCGGAGGCATTCTTTATGAGCGGCTCCTTCTGGGACAGTATGCCGAGCTGGTCGCTCTGGGCAAGAACAGCTCCGCCGTGAACACGCATGAGCAGTCCTTTTTCCTCAAGCTTGGCAAGATCCTCGCGGATCGTTTTACCGGTAACCGTTAAGGTTTCGCTTAAATCGGCCACTGTTATCTCTTTCTTCGCCAGCAGCAGTTCCATAATTTTCTCGTAACGACGTAAGGAGTTCATTGCCGATCATCCGTTCTTTTAGCTGAGTTTCCTTTTATAATATCTCTTTCATGGCTACCGGATCCATATCATTGAAAATTTGGTTTTCACCGGCCATTCCCCAGATAAACGTATAATTGCTTGTTCCTACGCCGCTATGAATCGACCAACTTGGCGAGATGACCGCTTGTTCATTGCGCACGACAACATGTCTGGTTTCCTGTGGCTCGCCCATGAGATGAAAAACAACTCCGTCCTCCGGCATATCGAAGTAGAAATATACCTCAGAACGGCGGTTATGTGTATGGCAGGGCATCGTGTTCCACATGTTGCCCGGCTTCAGCAGCGTCATGCCCATAACGAGCTGGCAGCTTTGAATGCCTTCGGTGTGAATGTATTTGTAGATGGTCCGTTCATTAGAGTTCGTAATGCTCCCCAGGTGATTAGGCGCTGCCTCGTTGATCGCGGCTTTAACGGTCGGATAGGTCTTATGCGCAGGGGTGGAGTTCAAATAGAATTTGGCCGGTGCCGCTGCATCATCGCTTTCGAACAGCACCTCTTGAGCACCTAATCCCACATACAGACAATCTTTGGGCTCCATAACATAAACTTCGCCATCAACGGTTATTTGACCGCGTCCGCCTGTGTTAATAATGCCGATTTCCCGGCGCTCCAAGAAGGTATCCGCTCCGATTGTTTTCGCATCCGCTTCAAGCTTGACAATGCTGCCTGCCGGAACTGCACCTCCGACAATATATCGATCTACGTGCGAGTAAACCAATGTCAGTTCATTAGGAACGAATAGAGATTCAATGTGAAACTCTTCTCGCAAGCGTGATGTATCAAAGCCTTTAACCTCATTCGGATGGGAAGCGTAACGAATTTCCATATTCGTATTCTCCTTTTTGTTCATTATGGTTTATATAAGTTCATATGGGTTCATGTTAAGGGATGCCGCTCGTAAAAGCAAGACGAAATTGGCGTGGGGAGCAGCCGGTTTCCCGTTTAAACAGGGAACAAAACTGTGCATCCGTGGAAAAACCGGATTCCTGTGCAATATGAGAGATGGAAAGCGCGGTTTGCACCAGGAGCGAACGGGCATGCTCGATTCGTTTACCAAGCAGGTAAGTCTGCGGGGATTGCCCGTGGACCTCTTTAAAGAGATGCCGGAAACGGTCATAGCTGTAACCGGCGATTGCAGCCAGCTGTTCGACCTCTGTCTTCTGCCGAAAGTGTTCGTTCATATAATTACGGACATAGTTCAGCTTCTCCGTTATTGGATTATGTGTGGCTTTCGGTTGATAGAACCGAAGAAAATCAATGATAAGCTCACCGGTCAGCAAGTCCAGCTTCTCCGCATAGAGGGGCTGCTTCTCGGTAAACTCCTGCTTCATCTGGAGCAGCTTCTCCCGAATTGGAAACGGCTTCAGATCCTCAAATAATCCGCATGCCGGCGAATACGCAGGCGGAGCATGGAATCCGATGAATATAACGTCTGATTGCCTGGTATGCCGCTCATCGTGCATGGTTGCAGGGGGAATGATCGTAAATGAGCCGGGCTGGAAGCTGTAAACCCGGCCATTCACCGTTGTGGTTCCCTCTCCATTCAGGTAATAGACCAGCTCATAGCAGGCATGCTGGTGCATGTACATGTACCAGTCTTTGTCCCTTACAGCCGCACAGAAGATTGTCAATTTGGTATTCATCGTCCACTGCCTTCCTTCCAATCAAGATAGCCGAATGATATAAAAAATTAGCCGGAAAAAGATAAAAATAATCAATAAATACTGGTATTGTGATGTTGTAAGGAAGTGCTTGCGCTTTCATGATAGCCGAATAATGAAAGAATTGCTATGGTTAAGCCGCATGCTTCCGGAGCAGCTCTGTTCGCAGGAAATAGCGATCTCAAAAATGGTTCATAACAAATATCAGGAGGCTCTCCCATGACATTCCCGCAGCTCACGATTGAAGAAAGAATCCGCCGGCTGGACCCGCCGAAGGGGAAGATACGAGCGGTACTCGACACGGACACTTATAATGAGATTGACGATCAGTTTGCAGTCGTCTACTCGCTTTTATCACCTGAACGAATGCAGATGGAAGCGTTCTACGCGGCTCCCTTCTTCAATGAGTTATCGACAGGACCTAAGGACGGAATGGAGAAGAGCTACCTTGAACTGAAGAAAATTCTTGGCTTAATGAACAGCGGCATTCCTGCTTACCCGGGCTCGACGCACTATTTATCCGATGCGCAGACACCCGTTGAAAGCGAAGCCGCCCGCAATTTAGTTGACCGTGCGATGTCATCCTCGGAGGATGATCCGCTCTATGTAATTGCAATCGGCGCCATTACCAATGTAGCCTCCGCGATCTTAATGCAGCCGGAGATTATCCGCAAAATTGTGGTGGTGTGGCTCGGAGGTCACTCCTTTCAATGGCCGGACACACAGGAGTTTAATCTGAACCAGGACCTGCATGCCTCACGGACAATCCTAAACAGCGGCGTCCCGCTTGTGCTTATCCCATGCATGGGGGTAACGTCGCATTTGCTGACGACTTTATCGGAAGTTAGGGACTATGTGAAGGGACAGGGCACAATCGGGGACTACTTGTATGAGACGTACCTAAGCTGCGCCGATGATCATTTTGGCAGGTCAAGAGTAATCTGGGATATCTCAACGATCGCTTATCTCAACAATGAACGGTTCACACCGAGCGTACTGCTGCCAAGTCCCTATCTATCTGAGGATTTCCGCTGGAGCCACGATGCATCCAGACATCTGATTCGCTATGTAAGCCATATTCACCGTGATTCGGTGTTCAGGGATTTCTTTGAGAGGCTGGCGCAAGCGAACAAGTAACGGTTTCGAAGCAAGAGGAGGAGATTTACAAGTCGGGAGGAGATGGGAATATGGCAAAAATCGTATTTATCGGTGCGGGCAGCTTAGTGTTCACAAAAAACCTGGTACGTGATTTATTGACTTTTCCGGCATTTAAAGATTGCACGATTTCATTAGTTGATATCGATCCAGGGCGGCTGGCATTCGCCAAAGAAGCGGTGGACAAGATCATTGACGCAGGCCACTATACATCAGCAAAAGTCGAGACCTCGACGGACCGTGCAAGAGCCCTCCAGGGCGCAAGCGGCGTAGTCTGCACCATATTGGTCGGCGGGCTCGACATCATCCGGATGGATATTGAAATACCTAAGAAATACGGGGTGGATATTAATGTAGGGGATACGCGCGGGCCTGCAGGGATTTTCCGTTTCTTGCGGACACTTCCGGTCATGCTGGATATTTGCCGGGACATCGAGCGAATCTGTCCGGATGCCATATTCTTAAACTACTCGAACCCGATGGCCATGCTGTGCAGGGCGATGCAAAGTGAAACCAAACTGCAGGTGACCGGGCTGTGCCACAGCGTGCAGGGTACGGCTGCCATGCTGGCCGGCTGGATCGGCGCGCCGGTCGAAGAAGTGACTTATACTTGCGCGGGAATAAATCATCAGGCCTTCTACCTCGAATACAAATGGAACGGCAAAGATGCATATCCCCTCATTCGCGAGGCAGTAGAGAATCGTTCCGAGGTCTACAATGAAGAGCAGGTGCGAAATGAAATGTTCCTGCATTTGGATTATTATGTGACGGAATCCAGCGGCCATAATTCGGAATACAACGCATGGTTCCGCAAACGCCCGGATTTGATCGAGAAATATTGTACGCATGGCACGGGCTGGAATCCCGGCGAATACGGGCTTGTCGTGAAGTATGGAGACCGGATGAAGCAGAATTGGCAGAAGCAGATGGAAGAGTGGCGCGACAGCCCGATTGAGCTTGAACGCGGCGAAGAGTACGCTTCCTATATTTTTAACGCGACGATTGGTGACGGCACCTTATTCGAATTTAACGGCAACGTGCGCAATTTCGGCCTGATCGACAATGTACCGGAAGGGGCCTGCGTCGAGGTGCCGGTGCTTGCTTCGAGCAAAGGATTGTCTCCAATCCATGTCGGTAAACTGCCGGATCACTTGGCAGTGCTGGTCAATACCAGTGCAAGGTGCGAAGAGCTTGCCGTAGAAGGGGCGTTAACGGGAGACCGCCGGAAGATTTTTCATGCGGTCGCTTTCGATCCGCTGACATCAGCCGTGCTTAGCCTAGATGAGATTAAGAAGATGGTTGATGAAATGTTCGAAGCCAACCGCGGATGGCTGCCGCAGTTTGAAGGATATAATTAAAGGAAACGAATTGGGAATCGGGAATCGGGAAGGGCGTACTGGGCTGCTCACGGCTTGGTGACGCTCTTTTTCTATTCCACGCTCTTTTTGTGGTACGATATAACAAATAAACGGAGCATTTATAACGCTGTATAATGCGGCTATGGCAAGTATTGCTTTTATTTCATTTGCTAAAGGAGCGGTGAGATCTATGAAATATCGTCGCCTTGGAAGAAGCGGACTCGAAGTATCGCTGCTCGGATTGGGTACGAATTCATTTGGCAAGCGGGCGGACCGGGACACTTCGGTCCAGATTATTGACTATGCCTTGGAGAACGGCATTAATTTCATCGATACGGCTAATATTTATGCCAATACGGAGTCCGAGACTATTATCGGACAAGCGCTGAAGGGAAAGCGGCATAGCGTTGTGTTGGCCACCAAGGCCGGACTCGTAAGAGGGCAAGGGCCCAATGCCAGCGGCTCATCCCGCTATCATCTGCAGCAGGAGCTGGAGAACAGCCTCCGAAGGTTAAATACCGATTATATCGACTTGTATCAAATTCACACCTTTGATCCGAACACGCCGCTTGAGGAAACATTAAGTACTTTAAATGATATGGTCCGTTCCGGGAAGGTGCGCTACATCGGAGCGTCCAACTATGCGGCGTGGGAGCTGATGAAAGCGCTCGGGATCAGCGAATATAAAGGCTATGAACGATTCGTGTCCACGCAAATCAGTTATTCGCTTGCGGATCGGACACCGGAGCAGGAGCTTATCCCTATGTGTGTCGATCAGGGAGTGGGCATAATTCCATACTTTCCGCTCGCGGGCGGTATCCTAAGCGGGAAATACCGGGTAACCGAAGAAGCCCCACTCCATTCCAGAGTGAAAACAGATCCCAGCTTTAGCCGCTTTCTGGATGAGGGGAACCTGGCGCTCGGACAGAAGGTGAGCGGTCTGGGAGAGGAGCTGGGTTATACGCCGAGCTCGGTTTCGCTCGCTTGGCTGATGGATAGACCAGCGATTTCAACTGTTATCGTAGGCGCTACACGGATCGAACAGCTGGAAGAAAATTTGAAGAGCGTGGATATCCGATTAGAGCCTGCGTTGATGCAGAAGCTGGATGAAATCAGCTCCGCATTCCGATATGGCAAACCATTTGCATTTTACCGGCTGCCTTGAGTTTGTTCGTTCCCAAACTCTGTAAAGCGATTGGATTGAATATGGGATGGAAATCACAGAGGTCATAAAACAAGTTAGAGATAGCTGTATACATGCTTCTACATTTCTGCTTTTCTGCTGATCACCCACATCGTCTGAATTGGGAACGGTAGCAAATCAGCGTCGTATAGAATACGGCTTCTTGAATATGCCTCTCATCCTTCTCATCAATATTGTGCCTTTATTGCATATTGATGACTCCAATTTAATGGGGGCCCAAGAGTAACCGCCAGCTATACTGGATTTTTACAATTATTTTTGCGCATATTTGATTCAAATAACCGCTATACTGGAAATTTCCAGTAGAAATAGCCCGAATTAGCTTCATATCGGCCATTTGCTGCAGTTAGACTATTTAGTAGACACGCCTTAATGGAAGACCTGTATACTTAAAAATAAAAAGGTCGA
>NZ_JBHSOW010000009.1:0-754 GCF_042656405.1 Paenibacillus solisilvae
TCGGCAGTAAGGACTTTGGTTTGTACTGCAACCTCATCCAACGTACATTAGCCTCATATGAAGTTCGTTTTCCTCAGACCGGAGATTTACCGCCGGCTTCCTTCAGATTCCACCTCGCGGTGGACACCCTTGCCTTAAGCTATGGCTACTACTGCCTTCACCATTCGGGACTTGAACCCTAGAGATAGCGCCCATGCTGGGCGCACAGTAAAAAGGATCCGCCGCGGCGAATCCTTCTTCTAACAGACCGTGCGCAAGATCTGGACGCTTCCCTGAAGGGGCTTGTCCGCGAAGGTTTACTGGGCTGTGTGTTCTCCATGCTCTGCGTTCTGTTCTTTTTCAGGAATGTGCGGTCTACACTCTTGATCGCCGTAACAATTCCTATTTCCTTATTGGCTACTACCCAGAACAATATCTATCGTGCTTTTCAAAAGAATGCATATATTCTTTTCAATGGAACACATTAATTATAGAAAAATTTAAATGGAGGAGAACTATGAAGATTATCTTAATAGCGATTCTTGTTACATTTCTTTTAAGTGCATGCAACTACAAACCGGTAAAAGAACATAATGAGCAAATAAAGAAAGATATTGAACAAGGCAAGCAACAAAATACTCCTTCGCAATAAGCCATTACTTTTTGAAAATGTAGCCGCCATAATTGGCGGCTACATAATCCAATCAAAAGGGGCTGTCCCAAAAGCCATAGGCTTTAGGGGCAGCCCCTTTCAATGTTTTAAAATCTGTAAAAA
>NZ_JBHSOW010000010.1:0-3910 GCF_042656405.1 Paenibacillus solisilvae
TCCAAGTTCACTCATTCCTTATGGTACCATAAGGTTTTTTTCTGAGTGTCTACTTGAAGGGGATAATACCACGAAGCCAGGCCACGACAGTTTTTATTGATTACACCTTCTCTAATTCCTTTGCACGGCGATAAAATGTGTTTGGTTTCAATCCCAATTGCTTCATCGCAGCCACAGCAGTCATCCCACCACTTTTCCATTCATGATAAACCTTCTTAAATTCCTCGGTGACCCCCTGCTTTGGTCTACCGAATCGAACCCCTCTTCCAAGAGCCACTTCGATCCCTTCCGCCTGACGCTGCTTGATCTTCTTACGCTCTTGTTCAGCTACGTAAGAAAGCATGGAAAGGAATTGATCTTCAAGCAGTTTTCCTAAATCACCCATTGTTTTGAACTTGCGACTATCGAACAAAGACTCATTTTCCAAGACGATGATGTCGGCGTTTACTTCTCTTGTGATGTGTCTCCATTCGCGGATAATTCCATCATAGTCACGGCCGAGCCGATCAAGGGCATCCAGATAAACCAAATCTTTCTCTCGAATCATCATTTTCATTGCCTGGTATTTGGGTCTGTCAAAATCCTTGCCGCTTTGCTTGTCAACAAATATGTATCGTTCCTCAATTCCGAGCTCGTGCATTTTCTTCAGCTGACGTTCTGTATTTTGGTCCTTGGATGACACTCTTACGTATCCCAATTTCATAAAGTCACTCCCCCTTTTGAAATACTTTAGTATGTCAATAACTATAAACAAATCGCGAAATATTTCAATAATTATTTTGATAGTTTTTGACATGTATTTTTAAGAGGGTTTTTGACTATTTCAAAAAGTATGCTTTATGACACTGTATCTTGGGATAGAGAACTTGGTGAGGATACTAAATTCGTCAGGTTAGAATACTCTTATTATCCAGTGTTCGACATTTTCAACTCTTGAAAAATACAAAAGGACTGTTGTTTACACTGTGTTATTCAGCTATCTTTTATTTATTCCTCAATGCAATCCAATCCAAGAGGAAACTATGATCTCTCTCTACTCTATTACAGCGTGTTGGCCCGAATCCCTGCGGCACACAGTACGCAAAAAACAGAGCAGCCAAAATCCGGCTCGCTCTGTTTTTTTAATCCATTCAATTCAGCTCGCATCATTCTGCGGGTTAAGATGCTTCCTGTAGACAACCCTCAAAATCGTTATGCTGATTTCATACAGCAGGAAGAGAGGGATTATCACAATAATATCCGACAAGAAATCGGGAGGGATGATGGTAACGCCCACGATTAAGAGAATAAAGCTACATTTAGATCGTTTGAATCGCGTATTTATTTATTCTGCGGTAAAGAAGGCTGCACAGGATCAGCATACTTCTGTTTCTCGTCTTCTTCCCCGCCAACCAGATTCCGTGTCGCTCCTTTAAATTCACTCAGCGTGCGACCGAAGGCGCGGCCAAGCTCGGGGAGCTTGGATGGTCCGAAGATAATAAGGGCGATAATTAGAATCAGGACCAATCCGCCAATACCAATGTTTCCAAAAGGCATGTTAACACATCTCCTTCACATTATTTTCCGAGCTTGAAGCCACTAATCGCCACTACAGCAGCGCGGGCCTTGAGGTCGCCGCTGCGGTGCGGCCAGCGGCTTGTTGGATTCTGCAAATCTTTCGTTTCTTCTCCAGGATGCTGGATAGAAAGAAACAGGGTCTGCTCGTCCGGTGTGAAGAATGGACCTGTCATTTCGCTTTCCACTGGACCGGAGGCGAATTGAAGCGCAATGCCTTTACTCGGACCTGAAGTCGGAATGACGAACAGGCCGTTGTTCATAAAGGATTTGTATACGCCTTTGTTTTGGCTGGTACTGGAAATGTCGGTTACCACCCAGAGATCCCCGTCTGAATCGAATACCAGGTTGTCCGGTGAACTGAAGCCGGACTGTCTGCCGCCTGCAGCAAAGATCTCGAAATCAAAATCAAGTGCGCCAAGATCGTTGTTCGCTTCGAAGATTCTGGTGATATGCCCATGAATGTTGCCATGATTATCATTGTTCGTATGCGCAATAAACACCGTGTTATCGAACGGTGAAATTTCGATATCCTCGGGACGGTCTGTCGGCGTTCCCCCTACCAGCCGGGACGCTTCCTGGCACAAGGTAACGACGTCGCCTTGCGTTTTGAATTTTGCCTGGACATCCGCTTTGCCTTCAGCTGCTTTTAATACGCCATCCAACGTGATGGGAATCCATTTGCCCGTTTTCAGGTTGGCGACATATAGAGTACCGGATTCCAGAAGAGCGGAGTTGGCGCGGCCTTTGGATTTATCGAACTTGCCTTTGCTGATGAATTTGTAAACGCAGGCGTCTTTCACATCGTCACCCATATATACGACTACACGTCCGTCTGCTGCAAGTCCCATCGCGGTATTTTCATGATTGAACCTGCCGAGGGCAGTATGCTTCTTTAGATATGTTTTGTCGAAGGGATCGATTTCAACGACCCAGCCGTAGTGAGTCGAGGGCAGCTTGGACACTTCGGCGGTATCGGAATAGTTCTCTTCACAGGAAAGCGCCGTGTTCCAAAGTGTCACACCGCCGGAGCAGTTCGCGAACGTGCCCTGCGCGGTTGTTGCGCCGCCAAGCGCTGCTGTACCCTTGGCCGGGCCGGTCAATTCAAATTTGGTGAAGCCATTGATGCGGCGGGCATGCTTGGATTTGGTATCCATCTTCCACGTTCCGTTCTCATCACGGTAAATTTCGATGACGGACATTCCCTGGTAGTAGAGGTTCTTCTGGACTTGATCGGCTGTCATCTTGCCGTCTTTGATCGGGCCAATGCTAAATACACCCGTATATTCATGGTTATTCACCAGCAAACCGCGTACATTCGAGCCTTCCAACGGGAAGAAGGCATTATAATCGGAGCCGTCACCGAATTTTTCGCCAGCCTGATTGATGATGTCGTCCATAGCAGCGATTACATCGTATTTAAAGCCTTTGGGAAGAATCAATTGGTCTTCTTTGGAAGGAGTGATAGGTT
Source organism: Paenibacillus solisilvae (assembly GCF_042656405.1). Classification (NCBI taxonomy): domain Bacteria; kingdom Bacillati; phylum Bacillota; class Bacilli; order Caryophanales; family Paenibacillaceae; genus Paenibacillus; species Paenibacillus solisilvae. The sequence continues at coordinate 3,026 of NZ_JBHSOW010000010.1, forward strand.
CAAAGTAGCCGCTGACCTTATTCGTTTTGAATCCGAAGAGATGGTTCGCAGTTGAAGATGCAGCATTTACTTTACCATCCAGTGTCCCGAGACCTGCAGATGCAACTGCCAGAGCAGCTGCTCCTTTTCCAACATAGGATAAGAATGTTTTACGGTCGATATTATTATTCAATGTATTCACTCCTTCAAAAAATTTGCTAGTCCTAAAAAACTATATTGCTGTTTTATACGAGGGAGGTTAACTCTGTGTGTTAAATATGTAAATTTGGGCTTTATGGGTAATTTAATCTATATTCAGATTTCTCTATTCCTCCCGTTTGCCGCCAATTTGTTAAGTTGAATGTCTGATCACATCCCTGTCCTACTTTCCAGTCTTTCTAATTATTTGAAAGCAAACAAGATCCCAAGGAAAAACTTTTCTGGAACCTTGTTTGACTGATGCTATCAAGCAAACTACACACCTAATTAACTTCAATATATAGGCCCTTTAAAATCCCCCCGTGTTTCCTTCTTTGCTCGATCCACATCCGGCCAACACGACTACCATGATGGCAATAATACTGAAAGACAACCATTTTGCTTTCTTCTCTCCCTTATCATGATATTATTAAGTGCTTATATATCAATTCGCTTATGATCTTAAATCGTGAATGTTTTCGGATTGTTAACGTATTGTTATCAAATAATTAAATTAGCACTCACTAATATAATGCTTTACTTATATTAAAGGGTTTGGTTATAATACTAATGGATATTCGATAAGGGATATCACATCACTCCTCAGTGAGAATAACCGAAACGAGGTGATATGGAATGATTTCCTTAGATGCATTAGCCGAAACCCTTAAACTCCTTTCCGATAAAACACGCTTGACAATCCTTGCC
>NZ_JBHSOW010000010.1:3924-24644 GCF_042656405.1 Paenibacillus solisilvae
TTCATTGAATGTGCAGGATAAGCCTTATCTTCAGGGTATTTTGGACCAACTTCCATCCATGAAAAATCAACTCGAAGCAGCTCTTACGGAAAGCTGTAATTAATTATTTATTAGGAGGATTTATGCTCGTTGTCGCGTCCCTTATTTTCTTAGTCACCTTAGTTTTTGTGATTTGGCAGCCAAAAGGATTAAATATCGGCTGGTCCGCAAGCGGCGGAGCCGTCTTAGCTTTAATTGCCGGAGTCGTTAGTTTTACTGATGTATGGGATGTCACCCTAATTGTATGGAATGCCACACTCGCCTTTGTCGCAGTCATCTTAATATCGCTTATCTTGGATGAAATCGGTTTTTTCGAATGGGCCGCTTTGCACATGGCACGTTTTGCTAGAGGAAATGGTACATTGATGTTCGTCTATGTCATCTTGTTAGGCGCTGCTGTGGCTGCTTTCTTTGCTAATGATGGCGCAGCGCTCATCTTAACGCCAATCGTTCTTGCGATGGTTAGAGCCTTGAAATTTGACGAGCGAATGATATTACCGTTTGTCATCGCCAGTGGATTTATTTCGGATACGGCCTCTCTTCCACTTGTCGTAAGTAATCTCGTTAACATTGTTTCTTCCGACTTCTTTGATATTGGGTTTGTTGAATATGCCAGCCGGATGGTTGTTCCCACTTTCTTCTCTGTAGGAGCAAGTTTGTTGGTCCTTTATCTATTCTTCAGACGCAGTATTCCGAAGCAGTATGACTTGAGCCAATTAAAAACGCCAAAAGATGCCATAAAAAATCCCTATCTCTTTAAAGTTTCATGGCTCATTCTTTCCGTTCTATTGGTCGCTTACTTGACCAGTGAATATATCAAGGTTCCTGTATCGATCATAGCTGGCATTGCAGCCATTGCTTTCATCATCATTGCTAGACGCAGCCCTGAAATCCACACAGGGAAAATCGTTAAAGAAGCTCCCTGGGCTGTTGTTGTCTTCTCTATCGGGATGTATGTCGTCGTTTATGGGCTTCGAAATGTGGGACTCACCGATGAACTCGGAAAAGTCTTTCAGTGGGTTGGCGATCAAGGCCTGTTCGCTGCCACAATCGGTGCCGGGTTTATCGCAGCGATCCTTTCATCCATCATGAATAACATGCCAACGGTAATGATTGATGCACTCGCTATTCATGGCACGAACCCAACTGGTGCACTGCGTGAAGCTTTCGTATATGCCAATGTGATCGGCTCCGATCTTGGACCTAAGATAACCCCGATTGGCTCTTTGGCCACCCTGCTCTGGCTGCACGTTCTCTCCCGTAAAGGCGTGAAGATCACGTGGGGCGCTTACTTCAAAACCGGTATTGTACTGACGATACCCGTCTTGTTTATTACGCTTACTGGCCTTTATTTATGGCTCAAAGTTATTAGTTAATCTATCTATCAACCTAAACTAAACCTTATCCAAAAGGAGATCAACAAACATGGAAAAGAAACTCATTTACTTCTTGTGTACAGGTAATTCTTGCCGCAGTCAAATCGCAGACGGATTCATGAACGCACTTGGTGGAGATCGTTACGAGGTGAAAAGCGCAGGTTTAGAAGCGCATGGCCTTAATCCCCGCGCCGTCCAAGTCATGAAAGAAGCTGGCGTGGATATTTCAAACAATTCATCTAATGTGATTGACCCTGAGATTCTAAATCGTGCGACTTATGTGATCACCTTATGTGGACATGCCGACGAACATTGCCCTGTTATCTCCAATCCAAATGTGATCAAATGGCATTGGGGCTTCGATGATCCAGCAAAAGCTACGGGTACCGAAGAAGAAATCATGACTCAGTTCCGCACCGTTAGAGATGCGATTAAGGCTCGTATAGAAGCATTCTTAAAGGATGGCGAGTAATAATGGCAGCTATCAAACGCATGCACGTTGCGGTCAACTGCTCAGATCTTGAGAAATCCCTGGCATTTTACCGCAGCTTCTTTAACGCTGAACCGACGAAGGCAAAGGACAATTACGCGAAGTTTGAACTAGATAACCCTGCCTTACACTTCTCGTTGAATGTTCGTCATTTCGAGAAGAATGGCGTTCTCAACCATCTTGGCTTCCAGGTAGACAACACCGAAGAGGTTCTTGCCATGGGCGAACGTTTGCGTCAAGCTGATCTGCTGCTTATTGATGAAATGAACACGACCTGCTGTTATGCTGTTCAAGATAAAGTGTGGGTTTACGATCCGGACGGCAATGCGTGGGAGATTTTTTACACCAAAGAAGATTCCGAATTCGAATCTGCTGGTGAAACCAAAGATCTTTCCCTGTGCTGCGCTCCACCATCTGCACCGGTATCTGTTCCATTCACATCCTTCAAAAAAACTATTTTATAAACCTTGATTTTGCTTACGAAACAGTTCTTGCTATGCAATAACTTAAAGGGGATCAAATTCGATGTCTAAAAATTATCATGCCCTAGTTGGCGATCAAATTTATATGGGCGGAGCTGCCGACGTTCAAGATATGATATCAGAAGCGAAGTGTGAAGTTATCGTTGATTTACGCGAAGAAGCTTCGCAGAGCATCGAATTAAATGAACATGTAACAAGGATTCAAATTCCCATCGGAGATAATTCCGAAACGCCACAAGCCGAATTGTTCGAGCAAGCAATTAAACATGTCATTGATGCTTATAAGAGTGGTAAAAAGGTTGGTTTTCATTGCGGTGGGGGGAAAGGAAGAACCGGTGCCGTTGCAATTGGAACTTTAATTGAGCTCGGATTAGCTCAAACGATTGAAGAAGCAGAACTGAAGGCTAAGAGCATCCGTCCGATCATTAGTATTCGAGAGCCTCAACGAGAGGCTTTGAAGAAGTTATATATCAAGTAATATTATTATGTGCCAAAAAACAAAAGGGTTAGCCGTTAAATGCGGCTAACCCTTTATTTTGATTTTTATTTGCTTGATTTGCTTCTTTACAGTCTCAACGGATTTAAAGAGATGCTTCGCTAAATGGGGTAGTACCAGCGTAGCTGTCACAAAGTGCAAACGTATGGAAACGGCTGGTAACTACTTTGTGGTTTATATCAGATTCGCTGGTTCCTTAGAGTAATAAATTACGCGTATCAAGCCCCTATAAAAGCTTTAGCGCATGTTTCGTAAAAAATTGGGCCGCGAATCTCCTTAGCGTACGTTTTCCGCGTTTTGTCGGCCGCACCAAAGTTCCGATTTTCTTTATGGCAACGGTACATTGACGAATTTCACATCTTGATCGGTGGCCATGGTAGCTAAATTGAGGGCTAATGTACCGCTACTAACTAAAACCGGAACAATCATTGGTAGTCACTTACATCTACTTTGCCCCCGGTGGCAGCTACGCTGGTACTGGGCCATCTAAAGTAATGGTTTATTGCGAAGGAGTTTTTTGTTGCTTACCTTGTTCAACTTCTTTCTTTATTTGCTCATTATGTTCTTTTACCGGTTTGTAGTTGCATGCACTTAAAAGAAATGTGACAAGAATCGCTAATAAGATAATCTTCATAGTTCTCCTCCATTTGAAATTAATTCTATAATTAATGTGTTCCATTGAAAAGAATATATGCATTCTTTTGAATAGCACGAAAGATATTGTTCCTGGTAATGAACCAAAGAAGCTGTTGAGCCTGCTTTGATGTTATTATTTGAGGAAAATTTCCAGGGAGATCAGAGAACGAGAGCTATGCAGATGAGTTCATGGCTTTGCTTCTAAGTAGGTTGCGCCGATCATTTTTAAGTGCAGCGTGATTTTTGCCAATATGGATGAAGTACATATATCGGAATGATGGAGATAGCGAGTGGAACTCAGATTTCACACGACGAAGGCTCAAAAAATTATGGATGATTATGCCGTTATCTGAAATAGCTAAGATTTCTTATTAAATATAACGTCTAATTGGAAGGCTGAATACCAAGGTGAAGAAGACAAAGACAAGGACAGCCAGAGCCGGTCTTTTGTGATGCAAAATGACGAACGGAAAAGCAATGCAATTGATAGTAATGGACCATCACATATTCCTCATTGTATTAAACACCCCATGCTGAACGGATAACCAAGCGCAAGATATAAAACTTGTTTGAGTATCAATTTCTCGGTGTAGCACCCCGAAGGGTGCTTGAGTAACAATAAAAGGATTTCCCTTTATTTTGACGAATATTGTCACATGGAGGGAAATAGAAGCATGACTAGACCAGGACCGCCAGGAAAGCAGCTCGTAACTGATTCCCAGCTTAATAGTCGCTATACTGGGTGATCTACCGGTAATAGTTAAATATATAAATGATGGTAGTATTGCGGATTATGGCGGCCTCATTCAAGAAGTTAATGACATAGCTGTAAAAATAAATGATATGTACTACACTAAAGCCACCTGCCGGTTCTATGTTCGGTAGCGGCTTTTTGTTTTTTTTGCGATGTTACATGAGCCTCTCTCTGCTAGAATGTAAATTGTGCAGATTTATCAATTCAACTCAACTTCTTTCAAATGAAACTTGATGAAATTAAGCCGATCATCGATCTCATGCGGGAGAATAACATGTTCTTCTTCCACCTTGAATTATCATGGTGCCATATTGGGTAGGAATCGTAGGAATAATGCCGAAGTTTATGTGTTTGATGGACTAAATCCCTACTTACGTAGAATTGACGCGTACAATGACAGAGAATTTGAAATTGACCAAATGATGTCATTCCAACTTTTTTTAGCGTTTGCGATCTAAGCTTTGCCATTAAAGGTATCGAGCATATTAAAAACTATTTGCCGGAATATCTAGAAAGCATTAAAAGATCGGACGAAAAAGAATTTTTGTCGAGAAATACGGAAGTTAGTTGTCAGATCTATATAGTGTTGGCCCATAAACATCGTAGTTCTTGGAAGCTGTCGCTCTTGCAGCGGCCTCCTCTTTAATCACGACAACCAAAGCCGCCAAGTAATAAATTTGGAAGAAGGCGGGACAATCAAGGTCGATAACGTCCAGGTCGAATTCACCATTGAAGGCCGTCGTTCCCGCGGCGGCTTCTTTGTTTTGATTGGCCATATAAGCATCTCCTTTCAGATGAGAAAATGAACGCAATAATTATTAACGCTTGCCGCATGCGCCTGCGAACCACTCCTTACCTGCTGCAGTCACAGTTATAGGGGAGGAGGCCAAGGCCGATAAAGAGCCCAGGAGTGGTGCATACAAAAATGAGCGTCCGCATGGGACGCTCAGGAGCAAGTTTATTCCTTTTGTTTTTTTAACTTTAGATAGTCATCTTGGCGCATTACAATATATTCCTGTCCAAAAACCGAATGGCTGACACCCTCTACCCGCTTGTGCGCCCAACTACGGAACGGCCGAGTGATAAACCACCAAGCAATTATGTGGATCAACGCATTTACCTCCAGAAACCAATATTCCTTAAAATGCCATCTGGAAAGGTAATTTATTCATGCACAGAGGCACAACCCGGAACTTGCATCAATAAGCTGTGCCTAGCTAGGCGCGCACTGCCCGTTAGCGCCCAAGCGGCAGCCCTTCTAGTATTGAGCTATAGTTTCCGTTAATTTAAAGACTTTGCTATACTCCTTACTCAAGTTTCGCTGCTTAAATTACCGAATAAACCCTTGATGTACAAGGGCAAAGCTGAATCCGTCGGACTAGCCAATGATAACCATTTAGCTCCCTTGAACTGGAAATCGGATAGTTGAACGCCCAAGGGCATGTCGCATGGCGTTTGTTCTTGTCTTAAAGTAAAAGAGTACACAGAAGATCCCTTCTTTGTACTGTTTTATGATATATACGGTATTCTGAGCGAAATCACACCCTATACTAGCGAATAAACTAGCAAAATCATATTCAAGTGCTCTCTTTCAAACCAAAGACCAAGCGTTTTGGACGACCAAGTGGTTTATATTATAAAAACACAGCCTATCCCCCAAGTTTTGGGAGATAGGCTGCTTTCATCACGTTATACAATTAACCGGCCATAGTCCTGCAAGCTTTCGCACAGGAGAAGCAGGCTTCGGCGCACTGTTGACAGTGTGCATGATCATGCTTTTTACACTCATTCCCACAAGCTTCGCAAATGTCGGCACAAATCCGGCAAAGCTCTTTCGCATACAAACTATTACGAGACATCGCTTGGGCAGCAAAAGCACACATATCGGCACAATCCCGATCCAGTCGAATACACTCTTTCATCATCGCGACGTGCTCTTCATTCAAACAAGCATCATAACAGTGATTGCATGCCTGCATACATTTTAAACATTCATCAATACAATGCTGAAACTGTTCATGTGACATGGTCAAACCTCCTTTTGGAAAGTGTCATACTTCTGTTGTTTCACCCAAATGAGGTATGGTTGATACAAAAAAACGGTCCCTTTTCCAGATAGTTTAACGATGATGGACCATCCGCAATTCCTATCATACCAGAGGCACCCCCTCTTTATGATCGTTAAGTAGGTCACATGATTAATGCTTCATGCCCGGCATATCGCCGCTACCGTCTGCTCCCTCACTTGAAAGCTCACTTTCGGTTACCCATTTATGATTTTTCACCTTTTCTCCGCCCGTAGTCGGTGTGTAATCTACCATGTACACCGTTGTTTGCTCGGCTGAATCAATGGTAGCCGTTGCACCATTCATCCCCTTCATATGATCTGCCTGTAAGACAACTTCTGCTCCCGGTTCAAAAGGTTTTTCACTGGCATCTTTAATTTCTTCATGAATCACCCATTTATGATTGGTCACTCTTTCGCCACCCACTGTTGGGGTGTACGATACGGCATACGCTGTCGTTGTATAAGCACCCACAATCGTTGCTGTAGCGCCGTTCATCCCGCCCATGTGGTCTGCTTTAATCATCGCTTTACTTCCAACTTTATAGGTTGGATTCATTGCCTCTTTTAACCCTTTTGGAACTTCGCCCGTGCTGGAGTGGTCCATGTCAGAATTGTTCATTTCTGAATGGTCTGCATTTTGACTATTGTTTACAGGGTTCTCGTTAGTTGAATTTTTTCCGCAGCCACTTAAAGCAATCATTGCCGCGACACCGAGCAAAGCCAATTGTTTTTTCATCTTCATCAAGACTCCTCTTTTTGTTTGTTTCCAATGTTCCAGTTAGCACTTTATTTACTTCTAACACCTTTATTAGCGATTTGCCGCCACGTAACCCCGCGATCTGTCGAGATATAAACATCTTTTTGTTCTGTAGCAATGGCCAGTTCTTTTGGACTGGCTGGGCTCTGGGCTATAAACGCAATTCTATCCTTGTTTGGTGTTTTGATCGTCACCGTTTGCTTGGTCTCTACGTCAACTTTAACAAGTGAAGGATCTGGACCGGAAGTCGCAACTAACGCTTCGCCAGAATCCATAAAAGCTAAAGCCGAAACCGGATGATCCGTATCCAAGGTAGTGAAGGTCTGTCCGTTATCCTTTGAAAAATACACACCTACTGTTGTACCCACAATGACAACCGATTTCTCGGTAAGGTGTGCCGCGATCGACGTGATCTGTCCGTGAATTCCGGACAAAGTGCTGTTTGTCCAGGTCTGCCCTTCATCCTGGCTGACATACAGCCCTGCTTGTTTCATCTTGGAATTAGGCTGCGGATTTAGCACATAAAGCGTATGCGTTCGATAACCAACGGTCATGCCATGCAGATCGACCTCTCCCTCGAGCGCCAAGACCGTAATTGTTTTACCATCATTTGTGCTTTTTATAAGACCCAAGGGGTTTTTGTATGGCGAACCCGGTGCCGGGTGGCCGCTGCTGTAAAATCCGTTATCTGCCGCGGCAAAACCCATATAGTCATGCTTTTCTCCCGAACCCTCGCTCCACATGCCATTCGTATATATACTTAAACCGTTGTGTACGGGGATCAAAAGACGCTTTCCATCTGCGGAATACCCCAAGCCGTGAATATGCAAAAAAGCCGAATCTACATGGGGTAAACCACCCTGTTCTTCGATCACTTTTTCTGAGCATGCTGCAATCCCGATGGAAAGTACAAGTGCCAACGCCAACATCATCATTTTTTTCAGAAACGTTCCTCCTGATTCTATAAAAAAGACCCTTCTCAAGGGTCCCCACTTATTTCCAAACCATACTTGTTCGGGTACGATAAGTATAACCCATACTTTTGAAGATCTTGTGTAGAAGGCTAATTTTCCTTGGGAAGCCGGATATAAAACGTGGCCCCTTGATGACTTTCCGCCCAAATGGACCCATCGTGAGCGGCTACCAGCTGTTTAACAATGGTTAACCCGAGGCCGCTGCCACCGGTACTTCGATTACGCGATTTATCGCCCCGGTAAAACCGTTCGAACACATATGGTAAGTCTTCCGGCGAGATCCCCATTCCAGTGTCTTGTACCAAGATAAGGACGGAAGAGTTTTCCTCTCTCCCCTCAATCCGCACCTCCCCCTGTTCCGGGGTGAATTTCAACGCGTTGCTGAGCAAATTCACGAGGATTTGAATCATGCGGTGATGATCGACAACCACCCGTAGGTGAGGGCTGACCGTAAACCGAAGCTGCACGTTTTTTTCCCGATAGGCAGCAGACACCAATTCCACGCCTCGTTTGATTACTTCCGCTAATGGTGCTTCTATCCGCTTCAATTGAAAGCCGGGGGATTCCACATGCGTAAGGTCTTCCAGTTCGGCCACCAGCTGCGTCAATCGTTCAATTTCTTCATAACAGGAATGGATGCGTTCAGGTGTTGGATCCCAGATTCCGTCCTCCAGCGCACGCATATGACTTTTGAGCGTGGCCAAAGGAGTCCGAAGCTCATGGGCAATATCTTCTGTCATAGTGACGCGCAGCTGCTCATGTTGCTGCAGCTGCTCTGCCAGTGTATTCAACGATGCGCCTAAATCCGTGAGCTCATCTTTTCCGTGAATGGCCACTCTCGAGCTCCAATCACCGCTTGTCATACGTTCTGCCACACGTTTCATATGCACCAAAGGAGCTGAAATTCGTTTGGCCACATAAAAACCAAGAAAGACTGCAAGCCCGATGGATGCCAGACACGTCCATATAATCGTTTGCACCAACGCTTGTTCCAAATGGTAGTTTAGCTCTGGAAAATCATGCATCATGCCGGAAGCCTGCGCTTGATACATGGAGAAGTGATAATGCATCGTTAAAATGACGCTGACAGTTGAAATCAGGACAATACCGGCAGCGATCCCGATGATGATAAGCGCCAAGCGAGTGTACAGACGCCGGTTCATGTGGTCCCACCTGCAAAACGGTAGCCTATCCCGTACACCGTCACAATATATTCGGGAGATTTGGCATCACGTTCGATTTTATGCCGAATGTTTTTGACATGCTGGTCGATGGTGCGAATATCGCCGTCAAAGTCATAACCAAGCACGCGTTCAACTAATTCTTCCCGCGTAAAATGACGCTGAGGGTATTTTGCCAGGGCAAGAAGCAGCTTATATTCATTCGGGGTTAAGTTCACCAGCTGCCCGCCCGCGTACACATGCTGCTTCAAGGAATCGATAACCAGATGTTCATCATTGAAAGCCAAGCGATCGGCAAGTAAATGATGGTCGTCGGTACGCCGCAAGATGGCCCGGACCCGAGCCACCACCTCCCGTGGATCGAAAGGTTTGGTGACATAATCATCCGCCCCTACGGATAACCCCTTAATCCGATTGTTTTCCGATACCTTTGCCGTGAGCATCAGAATCGGGACGGAATGGATTTGACGAATGGATTGGCATACCCGTTCACCCTCCATGTCCGGGAGCATGAGATCCAGAATGACAAAATCAATCGCCTGGTTTTGCACGATCCGAATCGCGTCGCTACCCGTTGCTGCTTCCAAGGTTTGAAATTCTTCTTTTTTCAGGTAGGATACAACGACATCCCGAATCTTTGCTTCATCATCGACTACCAATATGGTTTTCATGACCATCCTCCAAGTACATCTGTAGTCTAACTCTACCCACAACTTATGTAGAAATCATGTAGATTTCATGAAATATAGAAATAAAAGGGTGACCGACAGTCTCCCTTTCCGTTTTATTTATCATCCGTCTCTTTATTTTTAGGGAGTACTTTCATTGAATTCCACCATCGATAACAAGCATATACCATCATAAGAAAGATCATGGTTTGTTGCTGGGTGCAAACCAACCAAGAAGGGCAACCGCAACCAAGACAACATAGAAGACTATAGTCCAACCCGTACTATGAGGAAAATGGTGATCCAAGACCCCAATATCCTCATGGGCAAGTGTAATAACAGCAAGCTTTACCCCAACCCAGGCAACGATCGCATAAGCCGTTGTCTCAAGAGCCGGACGTTGTCCAAGCAGCTTTACAAACCAAGTAGCTGCATATTTGATTAAGACCAAACCGGCAATTCCGCCAAGCACCACTACAATAAATTGACCCCCGTCCATACCGCCGAACTCGTCGAGCGGCGAATCGGGCAGTCCGAGTGCGAGCGCTACCGCGGCGAGAATGGAATCAATCGCAAAAGCGAGATCTGCCAAAGCAATCTTTCCTACAGTAGGCCAAAAGCCTTTTCCTGCGGCTTCTTGTTTTTCGTCCTTGTGAGCACTCTTATTCTTTTTACCGAATCGCGCTTGGATGATGTGCTTTAAACCTAGGTATAGAAGATAGGCTGCGCCAATCGCCTGAACCTGCCAGACATTCGCAATAAAGGAAATCGCAAAAAGAGCGACAAAACGAAAAGCAAATGCCATAATGATCCCGTAATTGATCGCCTTTTTCTTCTGCTCGTCCGGTAAATTTTTCGCGATAACCGCTAACACGAGCGCATTGTCAGCCGACAGCAAACCTTCCAACCCAATAAGAATTAGTAATGCCCACGCATACTCCAGCCAAAGTGAATCCAACTTGAATGCCCCTCTCTTTGATCTTGGCAAGTATAAGCACTCAGCAAATACGAATGTAATGACATTTCCTTGCCCAACCACTAGTATACCTAATCTATCTTCGATGGGTACTCCCGCGCCCAGCAAGCTGTCCCGGCAAATACTTGCCGTTACTTATAATAACGGTTCTCCGAACATGATCATAAACTATGCTGCCCGTTAGCTCAATAATACCTATTTTCTCCAGCCCCGTGAATAGGGGCTTTTTTGGTCACCTTATCTCTGTGGGGGCTGTATTTACGAACAATGCCCGAAATGTCTCAAACGGAAGCATGATTGTATTTTTTGAGTAATTTCACGTTCACGGTTACGTAGATATCCACCTCTGTAGTACGAAAAGACATAATCGTGGAAACATGTCGCTCGTGTTGATGGAGACACTGGAGACGGTGCAGGAAAACTACGATTACATCATTATTGATACACCACCGGCACTTGGTGAACAGACTGTCAATGCACTGGCCGCAGCGAACTATGTCGTTGCTATGTATACATGCGCGACAAACGTTCTGGGTACGGAAAGATTTGTTGAGTTAATCGAACAGGAGAGCGACGGGGCTCGAGGTGAAAAGACAAGGGTAATAAATGAGGCATTAGAAGAATACTTCAGTAAACGTAAACGTTGATGTATAGGTATACGTTTACGTGTTTGACATTTTTTGGTCACAAATAATTAAACAAGAGCAGAAGGAGGAAAAGTAGCTGTTGTTGCTGTCGCTAGAGAATTGCTAGGATTTATTTGGGCTATCGGTTGTACCATTGAGAATAAACAAAGAAGTGAATCAAATGTTGCTTAACGAAATGAAAGTAAACTTATGTATGAAATGATCGTATCTCAGACCTATTTGTAATTGAAGAATTGGCTCGGAGGCAAACCCCCGGGAAGGAGAACCCTCATGTTACGCTATGCACTAAGTTCGAAGAACTGAACGTGCGTCGTTAGTCCGAGGCAGCTCCGTGACGGATGGAATGTAATGTGGTAACCAACCCACGAATATCAGACTGTATACCACCGTCAACGTTTTTGCCTTCGAGCCAAGTTTTTAAGGTTATCCCTTGTTCAACTCGTAGGATTTTTGGTTGGAAGTTGAACAAGGGATAACTATTCATTGATTCAATGAAACACCAATTAAAAACATTTGGGTGTGGTGGGTTGACAGTTTCGTTCATATCAGCGTAACGAGGCTGCGAACGATCTCGGTCACTTAATTTTTCTTGGTCACGAATCCCGTCAAATAATCTTTTACCGTCATTCTGTCAACGGGGTTAATTATAAATGGGCTTAATTATAACAGCTCATAAGAAATACTCTTTGTTCACTGATTGATACTACAACTTCTCGACAAACCCCGCAGACGTGGCTTCCGGCGGCCTCGTATAAATCGTTAAATACCGTTTATTTCGGTGGCGTAAGAGCCGTTCCAAATCTTGCTCTGTCACATCCGGATGTTTGGCCAATTCATTAGCAAAGGTATGGCGCAAGTCATGCGGACGCAGCGGTGAAATGTGGCGCTCCGGATCTTTCTGTTCTGCATCGTGCCATTTACCGATTTGCTCAAGGATTCGGTTAATGGATCTGGGATACAGCCGGCCATCTATTTTTCGAGCTGGTGTTCCTATCGCACTTAAGAACAAGGAAATCGTTTCCTCCGCATGATCCAGATGCCTTTCAAATTCCAAATAATCAGCCAGGGCAGCCCTTGCATCGGCCGACAAGTACTCGGTTCCTTCCGTTTTTCCCTTTCCGCGAATCCGGACGATCTTTGCACTTCGAGCTGCACGCAGCTGCATAGGGTCACTAGGTTCGACTTGATCCAAGTTCAGATTCACCAGTTCCTCTCGGCGTAGCCCCGTCGAAAGCAGGACGTAAACGATCGCCCGATCGCGCCGCGGACGCGCATGTGTTTTGAGTTCCATTTTTCCTTTCATCCGGCGCCGGTCCTTTTTGAGGTGAAACCGCTCGAGCCGGTCACAAATGTTTTTAAGTGTCAGGATTTGTTCGGAAGTCAGCGTCCGCGGCTTAGGGTCCGGCAGCATGATCTCACGGATCCCTTTGGTGGGATCTTCCGACAGCAGTTGAGGTGCACGAACCCGAAGCCATTTCATAAACCGTGAGAGTGCAGCCTGGTGATTGTTCACGGTGGCCGGCGCATATCCCTCCCCTCCCTTTTCGGGAGGACTATACAGCTGCTCGAGCCACGCCGTAACATCCCGTTTTACTACAGCCGTTACTTTTTCATATCCGTACCGGTCCCGAAAGAAGTCAATGAACCGATTGAGCTGCAGATCAATCTTTTTTTCGACTTCTCGCTTCCGGTCCCCTGATATTTCCATCCCCATGTAGCGCTCTTTCCAAAGCGTCAATCGGTCCTCCTCAGGATCATAGACCGAAAAATTCTTCCGTGTCGTGTTTTGTCTCACTTAGCGACCTCCTTGACTATCCTTTTATCGTGATTTTAGCACAATTGACAGCACAGAAGGGATATTCTGTGACGTGTTTTGTCTTTTGGTTTAAAGGTTGGATTAAATCATCATTAGTATGATAAAATAAATAATTGTAAGATGAAGCAAAGGGTGGTGCGATATGGACCAAATAATGAGATTAGAAAGCGAAATTCGGACAAAGTATCAGATTACAATTCCTGAGGAAATACGCGTAAAAGCAAAATTGGAAGTTGGTGATAAACTGTTATGGCAGTATGATGAGGTTCGTGACGAGATCATTGTGATGCCAAAACCAAAATCATTCTCTGACAAGCTTTGGGGACTTGGAAAAGAATTATGGATAGATGATCCAAGCGATGATTATGTTCGGAAGGAGAGAGAAAATTGGTGAACACCTCCTCCCCCTCTTCTTTTAAGAAAATCGCGTTGGACACGAACTTATTTATTTATGTGTTTGAGCAGCATCCTGAATTTGGTGAGAAAGCCAAGTGGCTGCTCGAGCAAATTGAGGAAGGAGCCTATTCAGCCGTTGCTTCGACCATTTCATTGACCGAGATCCTCGTGAAACCGATTCGGGATGGGAACCTGGCTTTAGAGAAGCAGTACAAGCTGCTTTTCACCCATTTCCCAAATCTTTCGGTTGTGCCCGTTGACAATGCGGTTGCTGAACGGGCTGCCTTTCTACGAGGAAAATACGGAATGAAAACACCGGATGCGCTTGTGATCGCATCCGCCATCATTGCACAAGCGGATGTTTTTGTTACAAATGATCTTCGATTGGAACAAGTGGAGGAAATACCATGTAAAGGTTTAGATCAATTATAAATTAGAACAAAGGCTGGCCCTGCTAAATGGGGTAGTACCAGCGAAGCTGTCACCAAGTGCCAACTTGATAAATCGGAATATACCCTAATTCGGGTACAGCCGACATACGTGTAAAAACAGGTCACTCGACGGCAGCATTTACCATAAAGTGACCTGTTTTTACATTAGCGCTGCTTAACTATCTGTTCTCCGTTAGTTGAAAGTTGTAATTCTTCTTTATTAAGTATTTATAATGGGAACTTTGTGTCCTGAACTCCTGCTAACATAGTTTTTTCAGAGGACCCCTGTGTTGATCATCCATCGTTAATACCTCTTCAGTAAATTTTTAACATACGGGACTATCCAAACTACGAGTCACCTTTACTAAAGAGCAGCAAATGGCGCTAGATCGTAAAAGAGTGGATACAAGCCGTCCATTATTACAGAATAGAGGTGAATAACATGGGTTTTACATCATTCCGTAGCGGGATCCCTTGTTCATCTTCATCATAATATTATCCGCCTCCTGTTATAATTCGTATAGGAGGCTTAGGAGCTACCAGCGAACCGACAGCTAAGCTGCTATAAAGGAATTCTATTGCCTATTTTGTTCTATTACTACACAAACCCCGATAGAGATCATCTGATGCCCGTTCAGCTTTGGAAACACAATTTCTTTATACCCGTCTGCGCTCGTAAGGGATAGAAGCTGCTCTTAACCGATCTACCAAGTTCTCTTGGAATTTCTGCGGAAACTGGACGAATCCTCCGTCTAACGATGATTTGTACACACCCATAATCGCTTGGAAGGACATCATAGATTTATCCAGATCAGACATATGCCCTTTTTCTGGCTGATCGATGTACCGTGAAAGCGAATCGAGATGGTCTGCCATCGCTTGAACGTAATGAACTCCCCACTCTGACGGCTCGACTGTGGTCCTACCGGGCAATTTATCATCTCCATAGATGAATGTTTCCAGATTTGAGTTAAGTCCTATCCGAATTTTCCCCCGGGAGCCGTAAGCCTCGACAAAGAAACGAAACCATTTATTGCTCTCGCCGGGAAGATCTCGCCCGCAGGAACCGAACTCGAATGAAGCGCGAACATCGTTCTCGAAACAGATCTGGGCGACGGCTGAATCAGGGGCCGCTCCTGCCGATTTATTCATACCTTCAAGCTCTTCCACTTGCCCCGACACCCATCGAATTGAAGGATAACCATTGAAGAACATCACCATATCCATTAAATGTGTTCCTTGTTCAAGTATATTGCCTTGGCAGCTCGCCCGAAAAAACTCGACGATTCCAATCTCTCCTGATTCGATTATGGCCTTTGCTTTGCACCAAGCGGGTAAACGCTTCTTCTGGTGATTGACGGTTAAAAGCTTGTTATGCTCACGACATAATCTTTCGATTTCATAAGCGTCTTGTGGCGTCAACGAAACCGGTTTTTCAAGATTAATCAACTTTACGTAATCAAAATTTACCGCGATCTGAACAGCTTCCAGGCGGTAATGGGGATTGCACGCGACATCAATGACATCTGGCCGTGTTAACTCGATTAGTTCTGCCAAATTGAATGATGCGTAAGGGATGTTATATTCCTTGCGCATAGCCTCCAACTGCTCTGCATTGGAATGTCCGCATATACCGACAAGTCGTATATCTCGACAAAGGCGATAAGCTTTAGCATGCGTTTCTCCCCATTTCGTTCCGACTAACAATGATTTTTTGGGCTCCATTCGCTTACCTCCGTCATCAAACAGCCTGTCAGGACTTCTTTCACCTGGAGACTGATAGTAAGTATCTTAGCATGCCTTTTTTCAGAATAGCATCAAAGAATTGCGTACTCCAGACCAGTGAGGTCCATTGACGATTTCCACACCTTTCGATAGGAATTCTTCATACAAATGTTTCATTGCCTCTGGGTTCGTATAGCAGAATATATCAAAATATAGTCCGCCTTCAACAGACGAATTTGGTGGAACATTGCTGCCCTCCTTCTTACTTACTTAGTTACAGGAAAAGGCTTGTTACACCTTTTCACTACCCAATCGACATGGTAACCGCCTTTCTTCTCCAGCACATATTTCACTAATTTCCCCAGTTTTTTATCATCTTCAGCAAGAAGAATGTTCACCTAGTTTCACCGCCGAACGTTGAATAATAAGTTTAGGATACCACAGAAAAGGTAAAAGTACGGTAAAAAAGGACCTCTATATATCAATTGACCTTTCCCAGACGAAAAACTTGCGTCATTTGTGATGCTCTTCATCTGTTCGTTTTAACGAGAGCTTCATCGCATTCATGGCAGTCATAAAAAATGAGGTCCGCCTGTATATCTGGCGACCTCATTTTTTATGATCTAGCTAACCGGAAGACACGTCGCAGCGCAAATCAATGCGTCTGCGTTCGGGCTGTTTTCGTCAGTCGGCAGCGATCTCAAAGACACGGGACGTTTTGTTTACATGCCCGAAGGGATCGGTAACTTTGACTGTTACGGTATGTGCACCCGGGGCGAGACCTGCAGGTATTTCGGTCGTCCAGATGTGCGAGGATACCGCAGGACGGTCAGGCTGCTCTGGTGTTCCGGCATACTGTGCCCACTGCGCCTCCATATAAGGATCTGTGCGCAGCGTGTGCGTCATATCGGCATACTCGCCGCCGTCAAAGCTGACCTCTACTTGATGACGCTCGCCGCCGTCAAATACATTGGCGACGATCTGAGGCTTCTCTCCCTGCCATTTGCTTGGGTACAAGCGTGCGCCCTCGGTTCCCGGCGCATCGAAGCTGATGCGCGCCTGGAATTCTGCCGGAAGGCTTGCAGCTTTGAAACGGGAGGTGAACTCGTTGCCATCGAAACTGAAGATGTAGTAGCCATTCGGGGTTCCGTCAGCCGTATCGGCAGCCGGAATGCCGCGCGAGTCCAAAGGACCGCGCCAGCTGCCTCCGCGCACCTCCGCGAGAACCTGATGATGGAACGGTTCTTTACCGGTCCAGCCTGCTTCCTCTCCCATGTACATATTCCAGCTGTTGCTCGTATCGTGCCCGGACATGCTGAAAAGATGCTCACGCCCCTCAAGCAGCGAGAAGAGTTCTTTCAGGTTGGCGGTGTTGATGCCTTCATCGGTATTGTCGGCGTCGGTCCTCAGAGGAATGTGGCTGGCA
Source organism: Paenibacillus solisilvae (assembly GCF_042656405.1). NCBI lineage: Bacteria > Bacillati > Bacillota > Bacilli > Caryophanales > Paenibacillaceae > Paenibacillus > Paenibacillus solisilvae. The sequence continues at coordinate 21,263 of NZ_JBHSOW010000010.1, forward strand.
ATGACAATCAGCTTATTCTTGGGAACATTAGCCAAGTCGTTCTTGAGCCACTCCAGCTGCGGCGCGGTGATATCGCCACGGTAATCGCCGTTTTTGCCATCGGCCTGCTGGCCATAATATTCGACGTTGTCCAGCGTCACGAAATGGACTTGACCGTAGTCAAAAGAATAGTAAGTTGGGCCGTAAACGCTTTTAAAGGTCTCAGTAGCGTAGGTATCATCCGCCACATCGTAGTTCATGTCGTGATTTCCTGGCAGATTGAACCACGGAATGCCGATTGTCGACATGATTTCGTTATTGCGCGGATAAATCGAGAGGTTGTCGTTGGCAACGTCGCCAACGGTAATGCCGAAGGCGGCCTCTGATCCAACGAGCTCGGACACTACGTCGTCGCGCAAGTAGTCAAGCTGCTGATCGTTGCTGGTTTGCGGATCGGCGAAAACGACGACGTCGAATTTGTTGGATTCCTTCTGCTTAAACAACGGAAAGTCCACCGACTCCGGAAGAGATCCTGTCGGCTTGATGCCGGGGAACTTCGTCTGGACCGGCGAGCCGTTCGGGTGGTGCAAGTAGTAGAACTGCGGAAGGTTGACATCATTAACCGGGACTATGTAGCCGGACGGCTTGGTGATGAAAATGATGGATTCGTCGCTCACGCTCAGCTCGTAGCGCCCTTGCGCATTTGTTTTCACCACGTCGCGTCCGTTTGACACCAACACACCGGCTATGCCGGGTTCGCCCTTGTCTTGCTCGAGGTTCTTATTTTTGTCGTCATAGACGATCCCTTTGGCGGTATTCCCGCCGCCGATTGCCGGCGCTTTCACTTGGTTTGCTTGCTCTGCATAGGCTATCATGGGCACACTTATCAGGCTCATGGTCATAAGCAAAGCAATTGATTTCTTAAACATTACTTTCATCCTCTCTCATTGGAAATACATTCAAATGGTATAATTAATTTGTAAAGGGAAGATAAGCACAAGGAATAAAAATTAGTAAATTCTAACTTTATAGTTTTCGATTTTGATAAGTTCAGGGATGATAATGGCGCGACGAGCTTGGTTTTGTTGGCGGGGCAGCGGATAGGGGCTTCCCGAACTCGACTCCACGGAAATCTTGTGCTCGAGCTATTGGTTAGCCATTCACTGCTCGTTCTGAAGCTTCAGCTGTTTCCGGTACACGACCTTTGATATCGCGATGCTGATTTCGTACAGCAAGAACAGAGGTACGGTTACAACCAGATCGGATAAAATATCCGGAGGCGTAATCGTGACTGCGATGATAACGAGCAAGAAATAAGCGAGCTTGCGCGCTTTTGCAAGGCGGTGAGGATTCAGAATGCCAAGACGGGTCAGAAACATAACGACCGCAGGCATTTCAAACAGCAAACCGAACGGCACGGTCATATGAATCATAAACGTAAAATACTTCTCCGCTGTATACATCGCATTAAAATCGGCCGCAGCCATCTGGTTCATAAAGGAGAGCACCATCGGAAACAGAATGAGATAGCCGAAGCTAATGCCCATCAGGAACAGTACCGTCATTCCTGGAATGAACAAGAGGGTGACCCGCCGGGCTTGCTCGGAAAGAGCGGGCTGCAAAAACTTCCAAATATGATAAGCGGCTACCGGGGTGGTGACCGCAAGCGCAAAAACGCCCGCGATCATAAAATATACCCACATCACATCAGACGGTCCAAGAATAACTAACTTCTTATCCATTCCGCGAACGAGCCATTAATAGATATCCTGCACATAGATGAAAGAGGCGACCATCGCAACAAGAAACGCGAGCAAGGTTCGAATGAGCCGCTTCCGCACCTCTTCAAGGTGTTCCACTATATTCATCTGTGTATTGCTGTCCGAACTCATGCTACTTGTTAACCTCTACAGACGACTTCGAAGACTCCGCATCGCTCTTCTTCTCATCCTCCGTATCGCCGTTAACGAGTCCGCGCGTAGCGCCCTTAAACTCGCTTAGCGTTTTGCCGAATGCTCGTCCAAGTTCAGGAAGCTTGGCAGGGCCAAATATAACAAGCGCAATAATCAGTATCAAGACAAGACCGCCAATTCCAATATTTCCAAACGGCATTACCATTCATCTCCTCAAAATAATGTAGTGTAGGACCAGCCACGGCTTTCGGATGCCGTGGCTGATGGTTTTCTTATAGGCTGAGCTTAAATCCGGTACGTTCCTTACACGGTGACCGCACCGTCGTAAGTTTTCTGTAATCCCGGTTTGCCCTTTTCCATCAGGAAGGAAGCTCGCGTGCTTATCGGCGCACCGGGACGGCTTACATACGGTACGACCCGATAATCCGCCTGAACGCTCTCAGGCGTTAAAGTGCATCGTACATAACCGCGTTGTGAGTTAAAGAATTTGAGATGCGGGTTTTCGGCTATAATGGCTTTTTGTGTGTCGTTAATATCATAACCGTCTCCTCCCGATGTGATGGAGGTGCCGACAAACTCTGCGCCAAGGATCTCGGAATCAGGATTGTTGAAATCCGCTTTTATCTCATTTGCCCAGTTCCAATGCACATCGCCTGTTAGGACAAGAAGATTGGAAAGGCCTCGTTCCTTGGCGAAGTTCAGAATCCGGTCGCGATTGGCCGAGTAGCCGTCCCATGCATCCATGCCGTATATTTTTTCGTCTCCTATCCGGACGTCTCTCTGGCAGAAAAATACCTGCTGGGGAATAATATTCCAATGCGCTTGCGATTGATAGAGTCCCGAAAGCAGCCACTGTTCCTGCTCTTCACCCATAATCGACCGGTCGACGCTTGTAGATTCGGGAGTCCGGGGACTGCCTCCGCCGTTGTTCACCTGAACGCCGCGGAACTGGCGGGTATCGAGGACATGGACATTCGCCAGATTGCCATAATTAAAACGTCTGTAGAGCTGCATATTGAACCCACTCGGCAAAGAAGAACTTCTTAAAGGCATATTTTCATAATAAGCCTGGAATGCCGCCGCCTTGCGGGCCAGGAACGGCTCGACCGGCTGACCGTCTTCCGGGACGAGACCGGCATGGTCGTTCTCGACTTCATGGTCGTCCATCGTAACCACGAATGGGAACTTGGCGTGAGCAAGTTGCAGATCGCTGTCGCTTTTGTACAGCGCGTAGCGGTTGCGGTAATCGTCGAGTGTCTTAATCTCGGGACTGTTGTGAGGCCGGATACTAGTGGCAGATACGCCACTTTCATAGATGTAATCGCCTAGATGAAAAACCAGATCCAAATCCTCCTCGGCCATGTGTCGGTAAGGGGTAAAGTAGCCCGCAGGGTAGTTTTGACAGGAAGCAAAAGCAAACGACATTTTCGATACGTGCGATCCGAATGCAGGCAGCGTTTTCGTCCGGCCTACGGGACTCATTTCCGAAC
>NZ_JBHSOW010000011.1:0-7872 GCF_042656405.1 Paenibacillus solisilvae
GTACAGGACTAAGGCCGCCTAATTGCCTTTATTTATTTGTACTGTCTACTTGACGGGGTGCAGTTCAGAACAGGCTAATCGTGTTCCAAACTGCCGCTATGTTGATTTTCGCGTTCCTTCTGCAGGGGTTGAATCCACTCCGTTACACCTGCAGCGGAATCAAGCTTCGCACCTGCTCGAAAAGCTCTGCCCCCGTCTTTCCCCTCCTAAATTGCAGCTTCTCCGCTATAATATCCTGTTCGCTTGCGCGGACTGAATGTTTATTCATTTTTGACTGCGGCAATCAAGAGGAAAATGGGACGGCGTGTTTCGTCTTGCATTTCCGGGTGGTTGTCCAGCATTTCCTGCGCCGGTTGAGGCTCAGAGATTCTTGTTATTCTGAACCCGGAATCAATGAGCGTATTCATATAGGTGGCAGCCGTTCGATGATATTTGACAACATCATTGTCAAGAAATCTTGCCTGCCGCAGTCCTTCATCCTGATAGCCGTCGACAGGCCAATGCAATCGTTCGCCCTGTGTACCGTAATACCAGTCCTGCTCAGCGCGCGAGGTAAAAATCGGATGTTCGACCGAGAATATGAAGCTCCCTCCCGGAGCAAGACAGTGATGGACCTTCCGGCAAACGATATCAAATCGTTCAACATAATGAAGCGCCAGCGAGCTGATCACCACGTCGAATTCTCCCGCAGCAAAGTCAATGTCTTCAATAGCGAGCCGGCGGTACTCAATCGCCGAATCCTTGGTCATTTCTCTGGCGCGCTCCAGCATTTTCTCTGAGAGGTCTATTCCTATCACTGACCGGGCCTGCATTTCATGCGCATAGAGACAGTGCCAACCATAACCGCAGCCGAGATCAAGCACGTTTTTATCCTGCAGCTCGGGAAGCAGGGCACGGAGTGCGGGCCACTCCCCGGCGACATTCAAGCCGCCTGTCGAACGGGGCATCTGGCTATATTTTTCGAAGAATCCGAGATCATCATATTTGTTCTGTTTCATCGTTTGCGAAGCCTCCTGACTTGAAGCAAATATAATTAAATATTACTTCCGCAGCGGAGCGAGAGCAACCTCGCGGCTGTCTTTCCGACATTAAATTCCCGATTCTCGTAATGAAACTATAATTGTTGATGATTTCTCCCCTATTTCCCCAAAATCCTCGTCAGCCCCCCAGCGGATGAGAATTCAGTATTACGACACAATTACTAGTCCATACCAGGAGACCCTGTCCCGGCATAGTGCCAAACACCTGATTTTCCTGATGTTCCGTTTATGGGAGGATAATTATAGTAATATAGAATGAGTAAAAGAGATTTGAAACACGAGGGGAGATTAAGCTTTGAACACAAATTCGACAGGCAGCGATTACCGTCCCAGAGCCGCGCGTACGAGGAAGAACAAAACCACTATTATGATCTCAGTGGCAGCAGTGGCCTTTCTTATTATTTGCGGAACATTGTATAGCATTTATACAGCACAAACCAGCTCCGGACCAAAGCAGACTACGGCAGGGAACGTTCCTGCAGAGAATGTTTCGACAGGCAATGAACCGGCTGAAACCAATACATCGACAAATGATGACCAGGCAAGCAGTGAGCAAACCGGCAGCCCGGATGCTCCTGATGTAACGCCTGCTCCCGGAGACCTCGCTTCCAATAATGCCGAGCCTGAAACTTCGGCCGAAGCCGGCCAAGGGGGGACTGTAGACCCAGATGGCACTAAGGCGGAAACTGCGGATCCGGGTGGCAGTCCGGTAAAAACGTCCGCCCCGGTGCAGGAGAACAATGGCGGCACAGCCTCCGAGCCATCTGGCCAAGCAGCGAAACTCCCGACGACCTATGTCGTCCAAAAAGGGGACACGTTGTCCACGATTTCCCTGAAATTCTATCAATCGAAGCTTCACGTCGCCCTCTTGGCGGAGCAAAATCATATTGTGTTTATTAATGATATGAAAGTCGGGGACACCATCAAGATCCCGGCACTGTCATCAGACGCCGGATCATCCGGGAAGCAGCAGGACATGGACTACACCAAGCTCAATTTGCCGGTAACCTATTTGGTCCGTGCTGACGATACCTTGTACAGCATCGCTATGCAATTTTATCGTTCAAAGGATTATGTGGATCTGATTGCAGAGCATAACAAGCTGAAAAAGACCGATGAATTGAAAGCGGGAAGCTCTTTAATTATTCCTGCCATTCCGGTTAAGCATCCGGCTGGTGGCGATAACAGCACGAACCCAACCGCTAAAGAGCATACCGTGCAGCCCGGAGAGACACTTTCCAGCATCTCCAGAAAATACTTCGGATCCAGCAAGTACGCAATGACCATTGCGAAATACAATCATTTGGCGGATAACGATGATGTCAAGGTTGGCGACGTGTTGAAAATCCCTCCTGTTTCAAAGCCATAAACTCATTTGCCCGCCGCGAAACAGGATCATGTTCTTGGACGGAAACCGCAGGGTCAGGCAATCACGAGTCCACCGTCAACCGCGGTGATTCGTCCCGTAATCCAGCTCGCTTCCGGGGAAATCGGTGAGAAATTAAAAGGATCTCTTTCAGAAATGCAAGCGTTAGCCGAAAAACGCGGAGGTAAGTTTCCAAAGAATAGGCTTATTTTTAATAAGCTCTATGAAATGGATGGTTATAACAATGCTGAGAATGGTATTCGATTAATCGTGATTCCCTATTTTATAGATTCCGATCAGAAAAAATTGAATTAATCCAGAGCGATTTAATAAGATTCGGTATCGAACTAATAACGAGTACCGTCATCATGGATGACTTCAGGTTTAACGATCATATGTTAGAGCGTTATGCAAAAATCGCCGGAGCTCGCTGCCGAATGGCACCCAACAAAAAATGGCGATTTGTCTCCTAAGGACTTTTAGCTGGTTTAGCGTAACGAGGCTGCCGAACGATCTCGTTGTCACTTCTAATTTTTCTTGATCACGAATCCCATCAAATAATCTTTTACCGTCTTTCTGTCAACGGGGTTAATTATAAATGGGTTTAATTATAACAGCTCATAAGAAATATTCTTTATTCACTGATTGGTACTACAACTTCTCGACAAACCCCGCAGACGTGGCTTCCGGCGGCCTCGTATAAATCGTTAAATACCGTTTATTTCGGTGGCGTCAGAGCCGTTCCAAATCTTGCTCTGTCACATCCGGATGTTTGGCCAATTCATTGGCAAAGGTATGGCGCAAGTCATGCGGACGCAGCGGTGAAATCTGGCGCTCCGGATCTTTCTGTTCTGCATCGTGCCATTTACCGATTTGCTCAAGGATTCGGTTAATGGATCTGGGATACAGCCGGCCATCTATTTTTCGAGCTGGTGTTCCTATCGCACTTAAGAACAAGGAAATCGTTTCCTCCGCATGATCCAGATGCCTTTCGTATTCCAAATAATCGGCCAGGGCAGCCCTTGCATCAGCCGACAAGTACTCGGTTCCTTCCGTTTTTCCCTTTCCGCGAATCCGGACGATCTTTGCACTACGAGCTGCACGCAGCTGCATAGGGTCACTAGGTTCGACTTGATCCAAATTCAGATTCACCAGTTCCTCTCGGCGTAGCCCCGTCGAAAGCAGGACGTAAACGATCGTCCGATCGCGCCGCGGACGCGCATGTGTTTTGAGTTCCATTTTTCCTTTCATCCGGCGTCGGTCCTTTTTGAGGTGAAACCACTCGAGCCGGTCACAAATGTTTTTAAGTGTCAGGATTTGTTCGGAAGTCAGCGTCCGCGGCTTAGGGTCCGGCAGCATGATCTCACGGATCCCTTTGGTGGGATCTTTCCAACAGCAGTTGAGGTGCACGAACCCGAAGCCATTTCATAAACCGTGAGAGTGCAGCCTGTTGATTGTTCACGGTAGCCGGCGCATATCCCTCCCCTCCCTTTTCGGGAGGACCATACAGCTGCTCGAGCCACGAAGTAACATCCCGTTTTACAACAGCCATTACTTTTTCATATCCGTACCGGTTCCGAAAGAAGTCAATGAACCGGCCCAGCTGCAGATCAATCTTTTTTTCGACTTCTCGTTTCCGGTCCCCTGATATTTCCATCCCCAAGTAGCGCTCTTTCCAAAGCGTTAATCGGTCCTCCTCAGGATCACAGACCGAAAAATTCTTCCGTGTCGTGTTTTGTCTTTATGTTTTAAGGTTGAATTAAATCGTTATAAGTGCGATAAAATAAGTAATAGTAAGACGATTTAAAGGACGGTGTGATATGGGGAATATATTAAAATTGGAAAGCGAAATTCGGACGAAGTATCAGATTACAATCCCTGAGGAAATACGCGTGAAAGCAAAATTGTCAGTTGGCGATAAACTGTTATGGCAGTATGATGAGGTTCGTAATGAGATCATTGTGATGCCAAAACCCAAATCATTCTCCGACAAACTTTGGGGACTTGGAAAAGAATTATGGGTAGATGAATCAAGTGATGACTATGTTCGGAAGGAGCGAGAAAACTGGTGAGCGCCTCCTCCCCCTCTTCATTTAAGAAAATCGCGTTGGACACAAACATTTTTATTTATGTGTTTGAGCAGCATCCTGAATTTGGCGAGAAAGCTAAGTGGCTGCTCGAGCAAATTGAGGAAGGAGCCTATTCAGCCGTTGCTTCGACCATTTCATTGACGGAGATCCTCATGAAACCGATCCGGGATGGGAATCTGGCTTTAGAGAGGCAGTACAAGCTGCTTTTCGCCCATTTCCCAAATCTTTCGGTTGTGCCCGTTGACAATACGGTTGCCGAACGGGCCGCTTTTCTACGAGGAAAATACGGAATGAAAACACCGGATGCGCTTGTGATCGCATCCGCCATCATTGCACAAGCGGATGTTTTTATTACAAATGATCTTCGATTGGAACAAGTGGAGGAAATACCATGTAAAGGTTTAGATCAATTATAAGTGCAAGTCAAAAGCTAGCAGGTTCCTGAACCGCAGTGGCCGCCTTAGTCATGTACCGGACTCTGAAATCTCGTCCGCCAGTTCGTGTCTGTAACAAAAGGAGCAGATCGTTCGACCACTCTCAAAAAAATGACTTATGGGCAGTCTCCGTATTGACAATCAGACATATGTATAATATATCCTTATTTTGTGAAGAAGTAAAAAGGATCCGCTGATGCGGATCCTTTTGCTATTTTATTCAAATAATCGTCGAGTAAATATTTAGAGAGAGCTGGAAGCTTGAACAACAAGATTAGCCAGCATGTTGTAATCGGGCGAATCCCCTTCATGAATTTTGAGCCACTTCCGATCAGCAGGGCCTTCAAAACCCTTCGGAACTTCCAAACCGGTAGCATTCATAATCATAAATGCAATCGCGTTTTTGGATGGGGAAATCACCGCGGCATAGTGCCCATTCTTCAAAAAATGTGGCTTCTTGTATTGAATTCGTTCCTCGACCTCAGGAATGGATGCATGGACGATCTGACGAAGTTGATTGGAAACCTCAACCTGCCACGGATGATTAAGACTTTCGATAAAAGTGGTGACCTCTGCGTTCATTACAGCACTGCTCCTTTCTTCAAAGATTTACCTAAATCTATTATAGCAAGTAATTAGTCACTAGATTTCTTTTCAATTGCTATTGTACAAATCTGCGCATTAGCTCACGAAAACTGGAGGCAGTCGCCACGGCAATTGTTACCTGTTTAATCCACTAACTTGCCCGTTAACGTAACCCTGCTGCCGTGTGTTTACGGAATTTACTTCTTGATTGACGATTTTGCGTAGTAAACTTAGACTCTTCGTTAATTCTCTGATTTAGTGATCAAATTATAAACTGATTTCAAATTTGTCTTAAAATGTGTAGTAAAGTACCAGTCTTGATAAACTTTCGGTACTAAGATATCATCGATGCTTTTCTTACTTTGAACGGTTTTCGTCACAATAGCCACTATATCAGTTATGTAACCTTTCACCTCATGAAGTTCTTTCAGTGAGCATACTTCGCCATGCCCCGGTACGATAGTTTTTACACCTAGTAGTTCGACTTGCTCCAAATTGTTTAGCCATTCCTGAGGATTTGCATAATTCATAACCGGGTGATGCTTGGAGAGCACCAGGTCCCCCATTACGGCAATTTTGTCTTCCGGAATGTACACGAATGCATCACTTTGCGTGTGACCGCCGCCAAACGTAATGAATTGCACAGTCCGATTGCTACCATGAATGGTCATTTGATGATCAAAAGTTATCGTCGGCAGTGTGTATACCAGATTAGGGAGCATCTTTATGTACTCACGGTCACAAGCATTTTCCCATTCCATTTCTTTTTTTAAATTTTCATCCGTCTCTTGTTGTATTTTCTCTTCGAGTTCATCAATAGCCTGATAAATCAGTTCCGGATTTGACAAATGCTGGGCTAACCTGTTTTTTACAAATGTAGACATGATTTCACGTGTAATAGATGTAGAAATAATATGAGCAGCAGGGGTAAACACTTGATTCCCGCATGTATGATCACTGTGCCAATGCGTGTTGACTACATAAGAAACCGGCTTTCCTGTGAGGTGCTCTGCGGCTGCCTGCAAATCCTCTGCAGCCTGTATTGTCGTGAATGTATCCACGACAAGCGTTGTATCGCCTAGATCAATGATTGCTGCATTCCCCAAAGAACCGGTACCAGGGACCGAAATCGCTGCAAATACACCCTCAGCGACGTGATTCAACCTGAAATGCTTAGAGCCAGTGAAAGTTTTTATTCTATTTTTCATTTGGTACCTCTCTCCTACATAATAATGATAGTTTTATTCTAACAGTTTTTTATTTCAAACTCGCTCATTGAGCATTCCTGCCAGATAGTTGAACAGACTGCTGGTTTCATCGGCAGCCTGTCGTCATGATGCTATCGTGCTTCGTTAGCGGAATGATGATTCGCGCAATGGTCCCAACCGGACGATCCGCTGACGATGCAAGCCAGGACGATTGGGCTGCTCACCATCAGGGCTTGCAATGTCGTCGGAGTAGGCGGGTCGGATGCGAGTCAAACCCACTTGACCCGGGCTCGGCGGATGTTTATCGTCCAAACGCCCACGCCACCATCAGCGGGAACTCTTCTCGCCACATCACATCGTCGTGCGACGCGACCCGCTCTCTCATTTCAACGTCCGCACCTGCATCGCGCAGCGCAGCCGCCCACCGGGTCGCGTTCTCGAGGAAGAACGGCTCCAGTGTGCCGGCTACGAGGTAGGTGCGCGGTAGCGGGCTTGGCATCACGCCAGGCGGTCGGTAGCCCCCGCCTGGCGACGCGGAGAAGACCGTACCGTAGATGTCCGGATGCCGAAGCCCTATGGCGAGTGAGAGCTCTCCACTCGCCGACACGCCGCACACCGCGGTGCGTTTGGCGGGCAGCGCGACGCTGAAGCGCGATCGCACCCATTGGCGGACGTCTTCGACGAAGAACCTCTCGTGTGCCGCGAACCGTTCCTGGTCGAACGGCGGTGAGTACTCATGGATGCGCACCATCTCATCCTCATCGGACGTCCGGTAGGCACCGACGATCATCGTGGGCGGTACGTCGGCGGCCTCGAGGTACCCGCCCCACTGCGAGATCAGCTGACCGTCACCGGCGAACACGACTGCCTGGGGTGGATCCGGAGGGACGTACACCGTAACCTGCCGACCACCATCATACTCGAGCGTCTCTGTGACAAGCTCTCCCGCGATCTTCATATCTCACATCTCCTGTGTTCATAATTAAACTTATCTCGTGTAGCACAACGAGGGGCTCTATGTTCCTATTTATTATAACTCAGCGTTTAAAAAAACCGCTCCAAAATGCGTTCAACTATAGTGCCCGTTAGCCACACATGCAGCGCAAGCGCTGCACCACAGATGATGAAAATGGGTCGAAGAATCCGTCA
>NZ_JBHSOW010000012.1:0-27892 GCF_042656405.1 Paenibacillus solisilvae
TCCATATTCAACGTGAGTTTCAGCTTATCTTCGAGAAATTCCCGGCATACCATCCGCACTTCTTCAGCCTGTGCGTTGGTTCCCTTGACGACGATTACAAAATCGTCCGCATAGCGGCAGTAAGAGATCGCTGGTTTCCATTGTCGATTTTCGTGTATTGCAATTGGGCGTTTGCTCTGTATGCCGAAGTTCCATGCCCAGCGATCTTTTCGTACCTTCTTGTTCAGAAATTTCGCTTCCATCCATCGATCAAATTCGTGTAACATGATGTTGGATAGTAACGGCGAGATGACCCCACCTTGCGGAACTCCTTCGCTCGAGGCGCGAAATAATCCATGGTCTACGATGAATTGGAACCTTAGTTCCTTTCTTTCCCGAAGATGTGTAGCGCCTTTTTTAAGATTTCAAGCTCCTCACGTAAATCTGCATTCTCACGTTCTTGGTTTTGCTTCTCGGTCTCCATATTACGCAACTGTTGTTCCAATTGACGAACTTTATCTGGTGAAGCTTGGACTTCCGCCTGCATCTCTGCCTGAATCTCGCTACGGTACTTTTGCTTCCAAGAGTGCAACACACCAGCCGAGATATCCAGTTCTCCAGCGATCTCCGGCATCGACTTTGATTGTTCTAGAATGTACTTTACAGTTCTCTTTTTGAACTCTTCCGTGTACGGATTGCGTGGCTGTTTTTCCATACAGGACACCTCTCCTCGTTAACGTAATTATCTATCTACACTTAACAGGTGTCCACTTTTTATTCTAGCTCCATCCATACAGTTATATCGCCCCCAATGGGCCATATGGAGCTCAATTGAGCGTTTTCAACTGGATATTTCCAGTATAGCGCCTGTTTGAACATCTAAAACCCGAAATAGCTGTATTAATCCAGTATAGATGCTTGCATGCGCCGTGTGGTTGACAGCCGACACGTATCACCCCACCACACGCTGGGAGCAGCGCGCGGCGCAAAAAGCAAACCTCGCGAATGCCGAACACGCAGCAAGTCATTCACACAAGTGTATGACGGGGTTACCCCAAAGTCTCTTTGTTAAGCTTTGAGACATCCCCCTGCCACAAATTTTAGCTCCATCTATTCCGTGCCCGCTCGAAGGGTGTTCTTTTCCAGCTCTAACTAACACATTGCTGAATATTTGCTAACGCCTACGTATACCTGGTCCACGACCGAAGCGTTTGTGCCACGTCAGCACCCTCCGCAATCATCCTATGAATATCATCATTGATCAGCTGCCGGGACGCATTCCATTTCTTGTTCAGGTAATAACCGCTGATCTTCACATGATCGAGTTCCTCTAAGTAACGTGACCACATCCGATGCTTGGTCAATCCCCGTTGTTCGGATTGCGATTTCGTGATCGGCGGGAACCATGAATGACATTCCAGCAGATAATGGCGCAAGAACTCCCATGCAAGCCGCGGATTTTCCGATTTTGCCGTTACCCCGGCTCCGCCCATATAGACCATGTTCGCTTCTTCGCCTCCCGGCATAACCGGCAGCCCAACAACATCATATCGCTCATCCCGTTTGTGGTGGAGGGAATCCCATATAAAACAGAAAGACATCGCACTTTCATTCTGCCCATCGACGGCTTTAGCAAACTCTCCCGGCTTGCGGATGATGCGGTGGATCCGGTAGGCATCGATAAGAAGCTGAAAAGCCTCGATTGCAGCAGGACTGTCCACATTACCTCTTGATATTGAGCCGTCAGGCGATACATACCTTCCCCCGTTGCGCATGACAAAAGGTTCAAACCACTCGATATCGACTCCAAGCGCAAGACCGAACTGGCTCGCAACCCCTTCATCGTCGCGAATCGTCAGCCGTTCCGCCAATTGAACCATTTCCGCCCACGTCCAGTTTTCCGCTGGATAAGCCAGCCCCGCCCGGTCGAACATCTCCTTGTTATAGATCATAAGCGGCGGACTGACTTCAATAGGCAGTCCGGGCAGCATCCCGCCGCTCCTTGCAATCCGCAGCAGACCCGGGTAGATATCCTCTTCTAATCCCGCATTTTCCGCAATATAGGGGTTTAAATCAATAAATATGCCGCCCGAGTTGCCCACTTGATACCCGCCCGTTTCGATAATATCTGGTGCGTTGTCCGACTTAAATGCCTGCATCATTTCAAAATAATCTTTGGCCTGCTCGACAATAATCCGAACACCCGGGTTCACCCGCTCGAATGATTCTTTTGCAGCCGTCACTTCGTTCATGTTGTAAGCGATTTGCGTTAAAAATCGAATTTCGGTCATGGTTATTGACTTCCTTCCTCTTCTCTATATGAATGTCAGCGCTTTTTCCATATATCCGATGGCGGCCGTTTCAAACTCCTTCGCTTGGTTTAAATAACCGGCACAAATCTCCCGCATTTCCGGCGGCAGCATTTCAGATGAACGCACGAAAGGCACGCACAAGCTCAATTGACCCATCGCTTCCGCCGCCTGCTCATAAGCATCCGATGCCAGCAGGGTGAGGCGCTTGGCTTCCCCTTCGAATGGAGCGCTGCGCAAATAAAGCGATGCATAACGCTTCGTTTCGGCATATACCGCAGACAGCTGTCCTATCCCGTACCGGTTCGGTATGACATGACTGCTGCGGAGATGACCCATCCAGCGGTCATAAGCCGCAAGCCCGGATGTGTACCTTAAATAAGCGGTCATCGGGTGGTAATCGCACCCATGCCTTGCATAATCAACAGCAAAGCGGACGGTTCGCTCAGCTTGCTGCCGCAGTTCCGATTCCCCGCTCGGCCGCGCTTCAGCCGCCTTTTGCAGAATACCGTCGATGCCCGCTGCAAACCGAACCGGATTGTCCGCAACGTCATCGTACGAAAGCGTTCTTCCTTCGGGGAGCATCTGATCAGTTACGTACACGATGCGCCTCTCATCGTCGTATCCGTAAATGACCGACCACTCATGAACATAGGGTTTAGCAGGCATCGTATCGAAGTACAGAACCGGTTTGCCCAGATCAATGTATTTCCGAATGAACGGCAGAATAGATTCTTCGATCGGCAAAACCACCGGAAACCGCTCCACTGCGCCAAGAAGAGGGATAGGAGAATCAGAGAGCTGCCCGCAGAGTATCGTGATTTGGTAACCGAGCCCCTCCAGAAAAGTCCGGAGTGCCCCTCTCCAGTCGAAAATGTAAATACTGTCGGCGAATGTCGTTTGGTTGGATATCTTCATGCGAAAGGCAAAGCCGGAAATCCCCATTAACGCAGCAGGTTCCCGGTAGTCGCCTACTGTGGCCAGCATACGCCGGACGCTGTCCACGAAAGTTGTTTTGACCGTACTATGCGCCTGCCAGTCCGGCAGCTGTAGAACGTTATGCTTGGTCAAACCGCATCCTCCTTTGTCTGGAACTAGGCCAAGTGAGACGCGGATATGCTCCTTGCGGAGCTTCTGCCGGGTGCGGTGAATGTAGGTATAAATGGAGCCCGTAGACATCCGATACATAGACGCGATCTCCTCCGGGCTCAACTGGCGGAAAAAATATGCTCTGAATATCTCCCGCTCCTTAGGAGTCAAGCAGTGCAGCAGGGCATGTATCGTTTCGTATACTTCTTTGCGCAGCAGGCTCTCCGCAGGGTCCAGATCGCTTAATGTGGCATCGGCAGCTGTGCGGGCAAGATGGTGTAAAATACTGTCAAGGTCATCCCAGTCGACACGAGCCCCATCGCCTGCGCCCAAGGACGTGAACGGCATTTCTCTGCCGTGCGGCCCGCCACGGCGCAAGCGCATGTTTGCCTGATTGCGCACTATCCGGTGGAACCACGGAAGAAACCGGCTTGTATCCACAAGCGAGCCCAAATGCAGGAAGGCTCGAATAAGCGCATCCTGCACAATATCGTCGGCCATATGCGGATCGCCGGTTATCCGCTCCGCCAAGCCCCGCGCCTTGCTCCGATGCCGCTCGATGAGCTCGCCAAAAGCCTCGGTATCCCCCTGCTGCGCCCGTTCCACCAGCCTATAATTCCATTCACCCTGCTCGATTTCATCCCGCTTCGCATTCTCCGCTTTCATTTCACGCCTTCCTCCTGCATCTCACTTCGCCTCAATAAGATAGATGCCGCTCGCCGATCGGATTTGAACCATGTTTTATCTGAATTCACCATTTGTGTCAGATTTCCTTTTTCCGGAAACTACAGTGAGGACCATTACGTTTGCATTCACACCGCGTGCGTGGATGTGCATGATGGAGGTCCGACCACGCGCAGCCCAGAAAGGCCCGCAGCAAGTCGCCCGCCGGCAACCTGTCACAGCCCAACTATCCGCATTCCCCTCGACTGAGGCTGCTGCAGCCCACGCCCGTTTCGAGCGGCGGGAACAGCCGGCCGCGTACTGATTATTCCTTAACGAAAGTGTGCCTCTCCCATGGACGATTAGCACGGCCTGTCTTCCAAATTTGAATGTTCTTCGGATGAATCAATCGTTCCAGCTGTTGAAGAACGACGATTTGGGGTAAAACAGCAGTAATGACCGTTAATCCGGGGGTGAGCGCACGTGGGATTCATCATTATCTATATTGTCATCGTCTTAGCCGTTGTCGAGATCTCCGTCGTCCTTATGCGGGCTACAGGACTCGATAAGGATATTTCGCGGTTCCAGGTGGTATCGCTTCTCACAAGCACAGGCTTCACGACAAAAGAGTCGGAGCTCATTAGCGATCATCCGCTCCGCCGCCGAATCGGCATGTTCCTCATCCTCTTTGGCGTCTTCTCCTTTGCGGTCATCGTATCCGCCATTGCGAATATTCTCGCCCCGGGGTTTCGGTTATCCTATATGGCCGTATCCGCGTGCTCCCTCATCGCCATACTCCTCATTGTCCGTACTCCCGTGATGACGTCTTATCTGTCGTCCAAATTCAACCGCTCGATGGAACGAAGTTTTGATGTGCATGAGCTCCCGATTAAAGATGTCCTTCTGCTTGAAGAATCCGATCATTTTGCGGAAGTGCCGGTTGGGCCAGACTCCGCCTATATCGGACAGAAGATGAGCGAAGTCCTCCCCTCGGATGCCGACTTGAATCTTCTATACATCAAACGAGGCACGGTAAACGTGCGAAAAGAAAAGCACGACACCGCTCTGGAAGCCGGAGACGTGCTCTATCTGTACGGGAATAGGCATGATTTTGACGTATTATTTGCCGGTGAAATTCCGGACAAAACCTCTGAATCGGCGAACAAGGGAAGGAAATAAACTGAAATCTCACACCTATTAAATCCTAGCAATTTCCCGCTATTGGGTGAGCATTCGTCTGGATTTTAGAAATTATTGGAATAAAACTTAATCTATAGTGCTTGTTGGCTTGGCAACTTCCTACTCTCCCAGGACCTGTCGGCCCATAATGCCATCGTAGGTCACGGATCGTTTATTTCAATGGATGCCGTCGTTACGAACGGTGTGCGAATTGCGCCCAATCGGTTTGTTCCGCCCGGAGCGCATATCGATACGCAAGCAAAAGCCAACTCGCTGCGTAGAGTTCCGAAGGATCGTAAAGAATTCGCTCGCGAGGTACAACGTGTTAATCGCGAATTCCCTCCGTCCTACAACTCGCCTATTCGGCACTCATCGCTGTTCATGCGGGATCTCCTATGACCGTGGTCGTTTGTTGAAATAATCCGTATAAAAAGCAAGGGCCGGGAATCTCTCCGCTGAGGAGGTTCCCGGCCCTTCTAATCTGATTCCAATCGCTCCTGTAGTTGTATTCTTCCCGGAACTACTACCCGTAACTACGCAAACTTGAAGGAGCGCACCTACTGCCGCCCGAAACGAGCATATCAAATACACCGCCGGAGTGAATGGGCCACACAGCGATCTAATCGACGCTTTAGTACTGTGCTATACGCCCTTCGGCTTTTCTTCGTCCCCCGCCGCCACCGGATTCCCCTCATAACTAATCCAGTCGCTCCAGCTTCCCCCATACAGCCGCACATTCGTGAAGCCCGCTTCCTGCAAAGCGAGCACGTTCGGGCAGGCCGTGACGCCGGAACCGCAGTAAACGATAATCTGTCCTTCCTGCTGGAGCCCTTCAAACCTTGCGGCTTGCTCATCGGCGTTCTTCCATTTGCCGTCACTGCTTCTTCCCTCCGCCCAGAAGCGGTTGATCGCACCTGGAATGTGGCCGGCTATCCGGTCAATCGGCTCAACCTCACCGCGGTAGCGCGGTGCCTCGCGGGAATCAATCAAGGTCACTTCTGCATCGCCTAAGTTTTCCCGGACTTCATCAACCTCTACAAGCATATTATGCCGTACAGTTGCCAAGAAAGGGGCCGGAATGAGCACCTTCTGCTCGGCGGTTACAGGGAAACCCGCTTTCTGCCACGCTGTGAAACCTTCGTCCAATACATATACCTGATCATGCCCCAAATACTTCAACAGCCACCATAGACGCGAAGCCATTGCCCCGCCTTGGTCGTCATAAGCGATGACTCTCGAAGCATTGCCAATGCCTGAACGGCTGAGGGTACCCGTCAGCTCGGCAATGTCCGGCAGCGGATGACGTCCGCCATGCTCCGTGACCACCGCGGATAGATCTTTCTCCAAATCCAGATACACCGCGCCCGGAATGTGGGCCTCCATGTATGCCTCACGGCCTGCATCCGGTTTCCCCAATTGAAAGCGGCAATCGACAATAACCACGTCCGATTCATACATGCGAGCGAGCAACCATTTTAATGATACCATATTCTTCATTTCGTCCAGCCGCCTTCCTGATCCATCATGATACATAAATTATACATCATTCCACCCCCAAGATTGTACTACCCGCTCGCTCCTCGATAAGACGGCTGTTTGCAGCGCATCGACCTCATAATCAATTTGATACAATGCCCGGTCCGGCCCGAGGCCCACTGCATGACCTGCACCCGCTAAGCACCTGCACTTGCATTTTCTCGTGCTAAAATAGCCCGCTCCTGCATATTCGTAATAGTGGCACGAGGCATTACATTTTAAGGAGGCGGGTCCAATGAAAGTTTTGAACATCGTCAGCTTACTAGTCCTCATTCTCGGCGGCTTGAACTGGCTTGTTGTAGGTCTATTTGAGTATGATGTCGTTTCAGAAGTTTTTGACGGGTCAGATTCCGTTGGCGCCAAGATCGTGTACATTATCGTGGGCTTAGCTGCGCTCTACAGCCTATCCTTCTTCTCCAAAGTATCGGCCGAAGAATAACCGCTTCTCGCCGAGTCTATCTAATCGAACAAGAGCCCGCCCCATGCGCACTTACTGTGCGCCGGGCGGGCTCTTTCATGATCGCTTGCGGTCTCCAAATCCGATCGAAGGATCCAGGTCCTCCTTATGAACAACATGTTCCAATCGGCTTCCCGCGATTACTGGCTTAAAGTGTATAAATAATAACCATAGTCTGTCATTGTCTCCGGATGTCCCAGCTGCCGGAGCATGGCTGTCACATTGCCGCGGTGGTATGTTCCGTGGTTCACGATATGCTGGATATAATCCACGCACCGGGCATTGAAAGCCCCGGACGGGTAAACGACTTCGATGTTCTCATGCTGTTCAATGAAAATCCGGAATCGACCGGCCAAGTCATTCATCATCAGACCCAGCTCTTCTATACGCTTACCTTTGGTATCTGCCACCATGGAATCTACCCGAGTCCTTCAAGCGCTCCAAATATTCAACTGACATGTCATTGACGCCACCTGCTGTAAAGAATAATAACCAGCTGGCATGAAAGGTTCACATCCCGCCAATCTCCGTTCAGCGCCCCTACTTCACCAGCAGCAGCGGAACGGAAGTATGCTGAATCACATAATGGCTGACGCTCCCCATAACGAATTCACGTATGGCACCGAGTCCGCGATTGCCGATCACGATCAAATCGCACTGCTGTTCAGCCGCATACTGAACAATCGACTCTCCCGGACTTCCTTCAAGCAGAACAGAGCGTGCTGAGAGCAGGAATGAGATTTTGTCATCCACTTCCTTCAGTAATTCCTGCGCTTGAAGAAACTCGTCTCTTTGAACCGAGGCCGGAACGGTCACGATTGAATCAGCAATAGCAATTGCAGCCACACTATGAACATGAACCACCGTCAATTGCGCAGCTTGATTATTTTGCATGAAATCAATTGCCGTATCTAAAGCTCTAATAGACGGCACACCACCGTCATAAGCAACAAGAATATGAGAGAAACCCATCGAAATACCTCCTTTAACTCAATAACGTGATTGATTCGTTTATCATGGTTTTACCCGATGCCTGCATAGCCTTAAACACTTACCTGCTCATACAACGGGGGTTGTCTATATTTACATGACGTGATCTCCTGATATAATAAGCGAATCAGATTCTACTTTTATTCTTTTCACCCGATGAGGAGGCAAAATTTGAATGACCGTCCCGCATGCTGCCAGCACTAACCCTATTATTTTGACAGCGCTTTCCTCGCAGCTGGCTGAAGCGCTATGCTCATGGCGATATCCTTCACCCTTCGATTTCTACAACTGGTCTTCCTGGGAAACGATGCAGCAGCTCGGCATTGAATTTGGCGACGAACAGCTTCGTATCCAGCAGTATGCCGCCGCTCTAGATGCACAAGGCAGCTTTATCGGATTTGCTCAATTCTTCCCGCTGCTCGGCGTCACTCGAATCGGGCTCGGCCTTCGCCCGGACCTTTGCGGACAAGGATTAGGGCTGCCCTTTGTCCAGGCGATTGTAGCGGAAGCACTCCGGCGTGCGCCAGGCGATGAAATAGATCTCGAGGTTCTAGTGTGGAATTCCCGTGCCATTCGAACCTACAAAAGGGCTAACTTCGTCATCACAGACACCTATCCGAAACGAACCGCCCAAGGTCTCGTCGATGTCCACTGTATGACCTATCTCTCTCCTGATAACACGCAATCCGGGTAGCTCCCGAGGCCCGAGATCATCACACAAAACCCGTCTTCACGCATCCACGCGTAAAGACGGGCTCTCCTATGTGATATCTCATGCTGGCCAGCGCTACCGTTCACTCTCTGGATCGGTCATATCCAGGAACAGGATCCCGCTCTTCCCCACGGGTACGGATATCGTCCGAATACGATCAAAACAATCCAATTCCGTGTACGTCCGTGACACCATGGCGCGCTGTTTCCGCTCAATCTCCACTGATATCGGGATAAAATAAGGCCGCCAGCTCCAATTTAACCCCCGGAATGAATTGTCTCTGGTCCAAACGGCCCCTTCACCACGGCGATAATTCGCCGATTGCTGAATGCCGTCTTCACTGCACATATAGACCTTTATACAGGAGGGATCGAGTGCAGGCAGCAGCTGCTCGATCAGGGCATCTCCCAAGAAGGGGCCCTAGACTTCGAACGCTTTGGCTTGTCAGGATACGTCCGAGCGCTTCATAACCCATAATTTTTCTTGAATCCAGCGCAACAATCGGCTGATAATGAGAAATGAGCCGACTATCCCAGTCCTCTTGTGAGGAACCTACCATCTGATATACTTCTGTCATAGCCAAGCCCCTCATGATCGTTTAATGTTAGATTAATTAACATACAACTTTCACTTATTGTAGAATAGTGTCGAAATGTTGTAAAGATATCAATCTACCACGATTTAACCTTTGAAGGAGCGATAGATAGCGTTGTATCTCTCCGCTGATTGCATATCAAGCTCCGTCAGCCCTCCGGCACTCCACGTTGTCAGCCGCAGCGTAACTTTCTTATAATCAATTGCAATAAACGGATGGTGGTTCATCTCCTCAGCCGCATCCGCCACCCGGCCTACAAAAGCAATAGCGTCCAGAAACGCCGCAAACCGGAAACTGCCCTGCATCCACTTCTCGTCCTCCCGCACCCAGCCTTCGATCGCTGTTATCGCTTCATCGGCTTCTGCTGAGGTCAGCTTTTCCATTCGGCTCATAACACACTCTCCCTCCAGTTTCCTAGATCAGACGGACAAGCCGGCTTTCTATATGATCAACCGATACTTCAATACAATGATGCTTAGGCCGGTACGTAACCGTGCCTGAACCGACTGCAATCGCCGTTTCCTCGCCAAGCGCGTAGAACACATCATCGGCGAGCACTTCCATTAATCCTTTGCGCTGCTCCTCATCCAGTTCATCCCAATCCGCCGGTTCCATTTCAAAGAATAGGTACGCATCGCTAATGGAACCGATTGCAACAGACAGCTCATCAATGATCTCTTCATACTCTCTACCATGCTTTACTCCCACACATGTCTCCGCCCTTCTTGGCTAAATCATCCGTATATTCTGTATTCTACACGAAATTGCCTTAAAATTAATTCATTACTGCCAAAACATTGAATTTGCTCTAATCTACACGCTCTTTCTGACGATAATAAATATAGAGGTTCGCCCTGAATGATTTATTTTGTCAGTCAGACACATCAGTCTGTCCTCGACATTTTACCACTTTGCGGCTCATACGGACTAACCGTTTGCAGCAGCGAAATCAAACTTTTAGACGAGGTGTGTCATGGAAAAATCTACAATTATTGGTATCGGACTTGGACTCGTTGCCGTTCTTCTCGGTATGACGTTAAAAGGGGCTCCGATCAGCAACCTGCTCAACCCTGCAGCGTTTGTCATCATCATCGTAGGCACCGGCGCCTCGCTCTTCATTGGATTCCCGATGGCCGAGCTGAAGAAATTCCCACAGCTCATCAAGATGATTTTCGTTACTCAGGCTCTTCTGCCCCGCGAAGAATTAATCAAAATGTTCATGGAATGGGCAATGATTACACGTCGTGAAGGCCTTCTTGCTCTCGAAGCTAACGTAGATGACATCCAAGACCCCTTCCTCCGCACCGGTATGCGGATGATCATTGATGGTAATGACCATGATTTCGTTCGTGACGTCCTGCTCGAGGATATCTCTGCAACTGAAGATCGACACCGCGCAGGCGCACTCATTTTCTCCCAGGCTGGTATGTACGCGCCAACGCTTGGGGTACTGGGGGCCGTTATCGGCCTGATCGCAGCTCTTGCTGATATGAGTGACATGGAGAAGCTTGCACACGCCATTGGAGCGGCGTTTGTTGCAACTTTGCTCGGTATCTTTACCGGGTACGTTCTATGGCATCCCATCTCCAACAAACTCAAGCGTTTATCCAAACGCGAGGTTGAGCTTCGTCTGATGATGGTCGAAGGACTGCTGTCGATTCAATCCGGCGTTTCTACCATTGCTATCAATCAGAAGCTATCTGTATTCCTAACACCGACAGAACGATTGAAAATGAATGAGAAGGCGGCTGAGGGTATTGAGCAAAAAGCATAAAGCTGAGCACCACGAAGAACATGCCGATGAAACATGGCTGATTCCTTACGCCGACTTGCTGACTCTACTCCTAGCATTATTTATCGTTTTGTATGCCATGAGCAC
Source organism: Paenibacillus solisilvae (assembly GCF_042656405.1). Taxonomy (NCBI): domain Bacteria; kingdom Bacillati; phylum Bacillota; class Bacilli; order Caryophanales; family Paenibacillaceae; genus Paenibacillus; species Paenibacillus solisilvae. The sequence continues at coordinate 11,389 of NZ_JBHSOW010000012.1, forward strand.
AACAGATGTGAAGAAGTTTGAAGAAATGAGCAAAGCCTTCAGCGTTGCGTTCAACAACGGTGTAGGTGTTCTTGATAATACCACTGTCATTGCAAAAGGCGAACAGATGACCAAAGAGAAGGATGACCAGCGTAATCCTTCCTCAGACGCGGATCTGACCAAAGACCAAGATCAATACATCCTGAAGAGCGGACTCACCTCTCAGCTTCAGACCAAGCTGAATCAGTCTCAGCTTATGATTACGATTAGCGACAATGCGCTCTTCCCATCAGGCAGCGCGAAGGTCAAACCGGAAGCACGCTCCTTGGCCCTATCTATTGCAGCCATGCTGCAGAAGTATCCGGGCTACGAGATTGTCGTATCGGGTCATACCGACAACCAACCGATCTCAACCTCTGAATTTGAATCCAACTGGGATCTCAGCTCCTCGCGGGCAATTCGATTCATGGACGTCCTGCTGTCAACGAAGAAGCTTGATCCCAAATTATTCAGCGCCATCGGTTATGGTGAATATCGCCCGGTTAGTACCAACACGACCTACCTTGGCCGTTCCAAGAACCGCCGTGTTGAGGTTTCGATTATTCGTAAATATACGAACCCCGGTCAGGCACAGAACGCCCCGGCAACTCCTAAATCATAATTCCCTTTATATCTGCATAAAAAACCAACGTTTACCGATGATCATGTCGGATAGCGTTGGTTATTATTATTTCCCGGGAAAAGATAGATATAACATAGACAAGATTAATGGCTGTCCAGCAGCTCAAACAGCTCCGTAAGCTCATTAGCGGTTAAGTCGCGCCATTTGCCGTTTCCAAGCGTACCCAGATGTATATTCATAATCCGTACGCGGCGCAGCCGCCTTACATTATAGCCGAATGTAGAGCACATTCGGCGAATTTGGCGATTCTTGCCTTCAGTCAATATAATTCTAAAGACACGGTCGGCTTCCTTCACAACTTTGCATGGCAGGGTCATACTGCCCAGGATTCGAACTCCTTCACTGAGCGCTTTCAAAAATCTTGGCGTGACAGGTCGATCGACGGTTACTATGTATTCTTTCTCATGCTTGCCCTCTGCACGAAGAATACGATTCACGATATCCCCGTCATTGGTCAGCAGGATGAGACCTTCGGAATCCTTGTCCAATCTCCCTATCGGAAAGATACGCTCTGGATGATTGACAAATTCGACAATATTGCCCTCAACCTGTGCTTCTGTTGTGCTCGTAATCCCTACCGGCTTGTTAAGCGCGATATAGACATGCTCCTTCTGCTCGCCTATTCTTACATTGTCGACTCGCACGTCATCGCCAAGCTCGGCTTGACTGCCTAATTCGGCGATCTTCCCGTTAATTGTAATCCGCCCGGACTCTACAAGCTTATCTGCTTCGCGTCTTGAGCAAAATCCGGTTTCACTTATAAACTTATTAATTCTCAAAGCTTCACTCACCCCGCACTGTTTCCCATATGTTGTACCGCCGCAGCGGCGATTTCATGATTCTCATAAACGCGTACAGGACCGTTTTTGCCCAATAATTGATCGTTGAAGGCAGCTGCACGCATAGCGCTGGCAACCTTTGAATCCCGAATAGGCCGATATACACGCAGCGGCCCAACCGTTATAACGCGAAGGAGCGGACTCATCCAAATGGCGATTTTCTCACCCAGTCGAAATTCATTTCGTTTGCCGAGCAGCAGGGATGGCCGCATGATATGAAGCTCGCTCAGCCCGATAACGGCCAGTTCCTCTTCCATTTCACCTTTTACGCGGCTGTAGAAGATCGAGGAGGCCGACTTGGCACCCATTGCAGATATAACGACCATTTTCTTGACCCCGGCTTCTTTGGCCCATCTGGCAAGGCGAACAGGATATTCATAATCCACTTTACGGAATGCTTCCTGTGACTTTGCTTTCTTAATCGTCGTTCCAAGTGCACAAAATACGATGTCCACCGGCTGGATTCCAAGCGCCTCTTCCATGCTGTCCAGATCCGCTACAATGACATTCAGCTTCTGATTCCGGGTTTCGGGCCGGATATTCGTCAGCGGCCTGCGTACAAGCACCGTAAGCTTCTTACAGCGCTTATCAGCTAACAGCTGCTGGGTAAGCTTCTCACCGACTAATCCCGTTGCACCGACTACAAGGACATGATAACCCGCGCTGGCCGCAGTCATGAGTTCACCGCCCTTTTGGCTCTATTGTACATGATTTAAAGGAACATCGCTCGCGCTTCTACTCTTTATCCCGTTTCAGCGGGAGCGTAATCGTTACGGTAGTCCCTACGTTGACCGTGCTTCTTATTTCCATCGTCCCTTGATGACTTTGAATAATTCGCTGGCTGACCATAATACCGAGGCCTGTGCCTGTATCTTTATCGGTGAAGAAAGGATCCCCGAGCTTCGAAATCATCTCATCCGGAATTCCGATTCCTTCATCCATAATAGATACGCTGACTTCCTTATCCCCATAACGGGTAACCTCAATGCGAATCTGTCCGCCCTGCGGCATCGCTTCCATTGCATTCTTCAGCACATTGATAAATACTTGCTTAAGCTGATTCTCTTCACAAGAAATGCTGCAGTCTTCTTTACAAAAGAGCGGATCAAACACAATATTGCACAAATGGGCTTGGCTATCGAGCAGTGAGATGACATCACCCAGAATAAACCGAATGTCCTTATCTTCAAACCGCGTTGCCTGTGGCTTGGCCAAAATAAGAAATTCACCCACGATTAAGTTAATCCGATCGAGCTCCGTAAGCATAATATCGATATGGCGCGTATTGAGCTTCGACGTTTCTAATTGCAGCTGAAGAAAGCCGCGCAGTGTTGTAAGGGGATTGCGGATCTCATGCGCTACACCTGCTGCCAGCTGGCCGACCGTCGTCAGCTTCTCTGACCTTCGCAGAAGCTCCTCCATCTTATTGCGGCTTGTCATGTCGCGTGTAATACTTGCGATCGCTCTGATCGCCCCGTGTTTATCCCGGATAGGAGATGTCGTCACACTGACTGCAATCAATTCGCCTTGCTTCGTGACGCGCTCCGTCTCTCTGGCCTTCAACGGCTTGCCTGACTTCAGCTGTTCCATCGTTTGCTGCTCTTCCGTATGCAGATGCTCCGGAGCAAGCGGCAGGATCTGTCCAATTGCCTCCTCAGAGCTGTAACTGAATAACTGTTCGAAAGCATAATTAACCTGTGTAATTCGGCCCTCAAGATCAACAACATGGATCGCATCAGTGGTATGGTTAATAAACGATTCCAAGTATTCCTTCATGGACCGGTTCTCTTCAAAAGCCAGCTTAAGCTTGGTCATGTAGATACCCAGATTCTTGGACATCGCATTGACCCGTTGTGCCAATTGACCGAGCTCATCTTTCCGCCTGACCACGATCGAATTATCAAATCGCCCAAACGATACTTCATTAACCTTCCACAATATAGAGCGAACAGGTCGCAGTAAGATATCCGATAGCCAATAGCTGCAGAAGACGACAAGAATTAGCAATATGGCAGAAATAAAGATTTGATTGCTGCGCTGATCATCAATTTGTTTCATTAATGGCTGTTTATCGTACACAAGGCCGATAATATATGTAACTTCCCCTTGAACAGGAACAAAGCTTTTAATAACCGCTCGATTATTAATCGTCGTATAGTGGAAGACAGCATGTCCTTCTGCCGCCTCTTTGACACTCTTCTCATCCATCCCCTTTTCCCGGAAGGTATAGCTTCCAAAAACAACAGGCCTTTCTCCAAGCTGATTGAGCGTCGCTTCCTTGGGAATGCTCGTTATAGGCTCATGACCGAACCTCAAAGGATTAAATCCGCTGATTTCAAGCAATATTGGAGAATTTACAATGGTTGGAGATAAGAAAGAATCTGTGCCATTAGTCCCTAATGGATTCATAATCAAATCTGTATCTGTAGGATCTATGTAAGAACTGATAATTATATTTAATATTGGATCCTTATAGAAGCTCCACTTGCCGATATACCCTGGTCCTTGGTTTGACATCTTTGGGGACTCCGGCAAGAAATAGTCCGATTCGTTATCCCGCTGCTTCAACTTTCCGATCTCTGAGGGTTTTGAAGAGTATATCGTCTTATAGCCGGCGCCATCCGCAGCTAATAAGGAGATGTGAGTAACGCCTGCTTCTTTGGCAATCTCACTTAGCCTTATTTCACCAGCGTTATTGAGGCTGCCGTTCAGCTTCATAACTGTAATAAGCGATGCACGCTTTAATCGTTCATCTACAGCCATTTGCAGAAGATTCTGTTCTGTGGAATACTGAATTACGGATGATGCTATTTGTTGACTCATACGTACCATATCCGTCTCTATATCTGCCCTCAGGCTGACCCTGGTCGAATATTCGTTCAAAACCACATTAAGAACAAGCAATACAAACACAATGAACGAAATCATAAAGGATAACTTTGTCTTGACCGACAATATGCGACACACCCTTCACGCAACTTGTGGACATCATCTAATTGGATCATATCATAATTGTCATAAAATGAAAGCTCAGGACACATCATTTCAACTTGATTCCTTATTTCATTTTATTTTTCCAGTTGATAAGTGAGGGTTTTTTATATAATAAAAAAGTTATCCACAGATTTTCCCCATATTCACACGGATTAAGTCTAATATGTGTATAATCTTGTGAACAACTGGATACTTATACACATACTTATACACAAGCTGTTAACAACGAATGCTTGTTCGTGGCATAATTCGATTAAAAACGACAGTCGATTTATGTCGATTTCCAGATTTTTATTCAATAAGCGAGATTGGAGATACTACCAGTTATGAATAACTATTATTTTCAAGAGTCTGATTATCAATGGATGCGGGAAGCGATCTTAGAGGCAAAGAAGGCCGAACAACTAGGGGAGGTTCCAATAGGCGCAGTCATTGTAAAGAATGGGGAGGTTATTGGGAGGGGGTATAACTTAAGAGAAACGACATTTGATCCGACAGCACATGCCGAGATGATTGCGATTCGAGAAGCAAGCAGCCGTTTAGGCGCATGGCGTCTGCTGGACTGTACGCTGTATGTCACTCTCGAGCCTTGTCCAATGTGTGCGGGAGCACTTGTCCAAGGCCGAATTCAGAAGGTTATCTTTGGCACCGTGGACCCTAAGGCAGGATGTGCCGGCACCTTAATGAATCTGCTGCAAGAACCCCGCTTCAATCACGAAACCGAACTTGTCAGCGGCCTGCTGCAGGAGGAATGCGCTGACCTACTCAAGCAATTTTTCCGACAATTGCGAAGCCGTTCTTCTTCGCAGAAAGAAAGCTGATACAATCCGCAACAGAATTAGCTCAATAACTCTTTCTTCTGAATGTACTGTAGGGTTATAATAAGCTGGTCGGCTGCTTCACTGATCGCGAGTACTTCTGGATCGGTTAAACTCCCCCGCGTTTCAGCTGCCTCTAAGAGCTTTAAACGTAGCGCATGTAATTCATCGAGCAGCATAATTTTGTCCTTCATAGCGCTTCGTGATCGCTCCTTATCGCATAAAAAGTTACAGTTAGTAACAGATTAATTATATGATAAAGAGCTAATGAAATTTGTAAAATCTTGTCGATGAATATACTTTTTTTTCTAGAATTTTTCGACATTATTCATCATAAATTTAATTCTTTATACCTAGTTTCATTAAACATTTCCTAGTGATTTTATCACCCTTGCAAGAGCCAACAGCTTCGTGCTATTATTATCCTTGCCGCGCGCCCGTAGCTCAGCAGGATAGAGCGACAGTTTCCTAAACTGCAGGTCGTACGTTCGAATCGTATCGGGCGCGCCATAACTTATTGAGATCTTGAACCTTCTGTTATCCACAGGAGGTTTTTTTGTGCATATACGGTTTGCATCCAAAATCTTATCCACAGAATGAATCTTATCAGGAATGAAAAGCCGCTTTATGCACATCTCGAACATAGGTCATTAGTCCTATGCATAAAGAACTATTTATTATCACAATAGTTCCATTTTAATTCAACTCTTATAACCAATTTGCTCTGCTTAGGCTGCATGAAACTGTGCTCCACTCCGAAGCAAACATAGCTTTACCCATAGAAAAGAGCGCCTCCCGTCTGATTCGACTGTGACAGGATACGCTCTTTATCAAGAAGCTTGTTGAGCTGACAAACGATTAAACCAATATATAGGTTTCCTTGATTTTCCTTAATAACGATCATTTTGTTCAGATAAGGGTGTTATAGTCGCTGGGAGCTCCTCCAGAGCAGTTGAAGAACTGCCCGCATACCGCGGCTACATCCTCCGTGGGGCTCTCTATGGAGCGGCTGGAGCCTTGTATGATGCCCAATTAATTAGAGTCCGCTTGGCAGCGTCAGCATATCTTGGAGTTGTTCCACAGGAACAGCATCCTTAGGCAGCTCATACTCGAATTTCACCTTATCGTTAATATCGTCGTAGGACATCGTGAAGTGAACAGCCAGTTTCATCAGATTTTTCGGATCTGTTGAGTCTAGATTCACACGCATATCTTGATAAGTCATGTAGTCATCTTCAATGCCGCCGGTGAAGGACAATTCATTAATTTTGAGGTTCTTTTTGAGCTCATCCACCGTTTTTTGCGTTTCTCCTTCTTTCTTGTCAGCCAGATCCTTCTTAGCGGCTTCCAAGTCTTCTTTCTTCAACTGCAGTGCCTTCAAATACTCCTCATTCTTCAACAGAAGATCAATGATCTGTGGAGCAACTTTATCAATAACTGTGGTGATGGTTTGATCAACATTTTGCTGGTTAATGGAGAAACGAACAAATTTATCGCCTTTATACCCCTCTGGCAGCCCCTTGACATCTTCAGCCTTCGGCTCCGAAAAGTACGTTTTATCGTCAAAATTATCAAGCACTGTCTTCAGTATATCTTGGCTTAGCTTCTCGGTTTGTTCTGTATTTAATAATGCTGCCCCTGCCCCATTCTTCTGTTCTTCCTTCAGCTTGTTCAAATCAACCTCAATAAACTTGCCGGCAATCGTATCAGGCAGCGCGAAGCCTGGAATCTGCGGAACCTTCAGCCATACTTTATCTTTGGTTATAATAATTGGAATGGTGAGATTAACTTTCATGCCTTCACTGCCGAAGGAGAGATCCATGACGAGCTCTGAACGTTGAGGTTCTTTCTGCATCGCGCCATGAATTTTGATTGTAGCGCCTTTAAGTAATTGAACAATCATATTTGTCGCAGCCAGGGATTCCTCGTCGCCTATTTTATCCTGCGGGATGACTACATCATCGAATGCAAAATCTCCAGTAAACTTCAGTGATTTTGCTTCCTGTAATTTAACTAGTGCAGAAGCCATCTCCTCTTTGGGCGGCTTTGATGTGCTGCAGCCAGCCGTAATGACGACAAAGAGTGATAAAGCACCCAGAAGTCCAGATTTTAGAAATTTCATACATTTTCCCCCTAAACTATTTTAGCATCTCTCATTCTAACGCAAATCACAGAAATGAGGAAGTTATAAATCCGTATCTCGTCCCACTGCAACCTCAAAAAGCCCTCTTCCTCCAGTTATTAACTGGATTCAGAGGGCTCCCCATGGGTATTATTATCGGTTATCCTTGCGCATTATTATGTCTCGTATGATTATGCTGCTTGGTCTTCTTGGAACCTGATAACGGCTCTTGCAGTCCGGATCCCTGAGTGTTTTTATTACGTCCTCTCGACTCATCCGGATTTGGCACTGGAACGCTGTCTGGTTTACCCATCGTTCGTTTCCTCCTATGTCAATTATGAACCAGCTGATTACAGAGAAACTAGATTATCTCATCTGCTGCGACCTTAATTGTGTTGGTTATGCATATCTACAGGCTCATCATGATTCAGTGCGTCTTGATGACGCCGATCATTGGTATCCTGCTGCAGCTGCTGGGCATGATGGCTGTTTACTGGATTTTTGTCTAGATCCTCAGCTACATTGCTCAAGTTCTTATCTACATGGCTTTTATTCTTGGTCAACGTCTTCGCCTGCCTTCCCGCCTGCCGTTTATGCGTGCGTTAGCCCATGGAGGGCCTGTGCACACTCATGTATATGTCTCGTATAGTCCTGCACAAGCTGTTGAATAATATCGGTTCGCTCATCAACAGAACGGCCATCCTTTTCCACATCAACTAATGTTGTTTTAATCTCTCGGCTGTCCACGTATTTAACCCGGAAGTCAAAGTTATACGCTTGATGACCTGCCGCTTGTATCGTAATTCGAAGTGCTTTGGGATCGCCGTCGTCCGGTAAAACCGTTGCGCGGTCTGTTTCATTCACTGTATCGGGCAGTGTCCGCTGCCAGGCTTCTGCGAGCTGCTGTTGATCAATGCGGAGTTCGTCATGTTTACTCATCGTTTAACACCTCCATGCGGATAATATGCAGCACTGGCGGCTATTTTATGCGGAATCCTAAGATGCAAAAAGCGCCCAAGCTGCAAGCAACTTAGGCGCTATCATTGAAGTTATATGGCGGAGAGGGTGGGATTCGAACCCACGTGGAGTTGCCCCCTAACGGTTTTCAAGACCGCCCCGTTATGACCACTTCGGTACCTCTCCAGATGAAATCAAGTCACTTCTTAAGAAAGAAGACAAGAGATATCATACCACAAGCTAAAAGGAATATGCAACTCCTTTTTAGCTTGCAGCCTATTTATTTTCGAGAAACTAACCGATACGATCGATTCCGCCCATATATGAACGAAGAACCTCAGGAATAACTACCGTTCCATCCGCCTGTTGATAATTCTCCAGAATAGCCGCTAACGTCCGTCCAACCGCAAGGCCGGATCCATTAAGCGTATGAACGAACTCCGGTTTGCCCTTTGCTTCTGCACGGTAACGGATGTTTGCACGACGCGCTTGAAAATCCTCAAAGTTGGAGCAAGAGGAGATTTCCCGGTAAGTACCACCGCTTGGCAGCCACACTTCCAAGTCGTAAGTTTTAGCTGAAGTGAAGCCCATATCACCCGTACAAAGGGTCAGCACACGATAAGGCAGATCAAGCAGCTGCAGCACTTTCTCTGCGTTCATAGTCAGCTTCTCAAGCTCCTCATAGGAATTCTCAGGCTTACACAGCTTCACAAGCTCAATCTTATTGAATTGATGCTGGCGAATCAGACCGCGTGTATCACGCCCGGCAGAACCTGCCTCGGATCGGAAGCATGCACTGTAAGCGACGAAATATTGAGGCAGATCCTCTGCGGAGAGAATTTCATCACGGTGAATATTAGTAACCGGAACTTCTGCGGTAGGTATCAGGTAATAATCCGATCCTTCCAGCTTGAAGAGATCCTCCTCAAACTTAGGCAGCTGCCCGGTTCCAATCAAACTGTCCCGGTTAACGATATACGGGGGGAGCACTTCCGAATAGCCATGCTGATCGCTATGTAAATCCATCATGAAGTTAATTAATGCACGTTCAAGACGAGCACCTAATCCACGGTAAAAGGCAAATCGTGAACCGGTTACTTTAGCTGCACGTTCAAAGTCTAAAATTCCAAGATTCTGTGCAATTTCCCAATGCGCCTTTGGTTCAAACGGCAGTGTGGGCACTTCACCAACACGTCTAATTTCAACATTATCCTCTTCAGATGCACCTATTGGCACATCCCCGTTAGGGATGTTCGGAATCGACAGCGTCAGATCTCTGATTTCGATCTCAATAGCCCGAATTTCATCATCAAGCGACTTAATTCGGTCACCGACCTCGCGCATTTCCACGATTAATGCATCCGCATCTCCGCCGCTTTTTTTCAGCTTAGCGACTTCCTGTGATACCGTGTTGCGGCGATTTTTGAGCTGTTCGCTCTCTTGCAGCAGATCACGCCATTTACCATCCAGTGCAGGGAATTCAGCAATAAGATCAAGCGACTTGCCTCGGTTGCGAAGCGCCTGCTCTACTTGACCAAAATCATTTCTCAAAATTTTTACATCCAACACGAAAAGGCAGCCCCTCTCTAAATACCAGCGAAATATACTTTTAATATTGGCAAAAAGACTGCATAATCGCAGTCTTTAGCTGTTTATTCTTTAGCTGCAGCGGCTTCCTTAGCCATCTCCAAAAAATAAGCATGCAGACGGTAATCGTCTGTGAGCTCCGGATGATAAGAAGATGCCAGTAAATGGCCTTGTCTTGCTGTGACGATTTCATCTTTATAGGTGGAGAGTACTTCTACACTAGGAGAAACCTCTTTGATAAGCGGAGCACGTATGAACACGGCACGGATCGGCTCATCAATGCCTTTCACAGGCAAATCGGTCTCAAAGCTTTCCTGCTGACGTCCAAAAGCATTACGTGCTACAGTCATATCCATCAGCTCAAGGTGAGCCTCTTCCTGACCTTCGATACGCTCAGCAAGAACGATAAGTCCTGCGCAGGTTCCAAATATCGGCTTCCCCTGATTGGAGAACTCACGGATCGCATCTATAAAACCATACTTGCGCATCAGCTTACCGATCGTCGTGCTTTCGCCTCCGGGAATTATGAGACCGTCCAGCTCATCGAGCTCTTCAACCCGCTTAATTGCGACTGGCTCACCGCCAGCTGACTTAATACTCCGCATATGCTCCGCAACGGCACCCTGCAGTGCCAGAACGCCTATTTTCATCGATGTCGCCTCTTTCTTCCTAACCTTGCTATGCTAACCGTTAAAATTTTACAAACCGCGATCCTGCATACGTTCTGCAGCGGCAAGTTTGGAAATTTCGATTCCCTTCATAGGAGTACCAAGATTCTTCGATACTTCAGCAATTAATTTATAATCTTGGTAATGTGTAGTCGCTTCAACGATCGCACGACCAAATTTTTCAGGGCTGTCCGATTTAAAGATACCGGAACCGACAAATACGCCATCAGCGCCAAGGTGCATCATAAGAGCCGCATCGGAAGGTGTAGCAATACCGCCTGCTGCAAAGTTAACAACTGGAAGCTTACCAGTCTCATGTACATTCAACAGCAGCTCGTAGTTCACGCCGAGCGTTTTTGCTTCGTGGTACAGCTCGTCCTTGGACAGGTTCTGTACGTGACGGATTTGACCGAGAATAAGACGCATGTGACGTACGGCTTCAACAATGTTCCCTGTACCTGGTTCACCTTTCGTACGCATCATAGCTGCGCCTTCTTGAATACGACGAAGCGCTTCTCCAAGATCTTTGGCCCCGCATACGAATGGAACTGTGAAATCACGTTTGTCGATATGGAATACTTCATCTGCTGGAGTAAGGACTTCACTCTCGTCAATGTAGTCTGCGCCGAGTGCTTCAAGAACTTTGGCTTCAACAAAATGACCGATACGCGCTTTTGCCATAACCGGAATCGAAACAACTTTCATAACTTCTTCAAGAATTGTCGGATCAGCCATACGGGCGACTCCGCCTGCCGCACGAATATCAGAAGGTACGCGCTCCAGCGCCATTACTGCTGTAGCACCTGCCGCTTCAGCAATTTTTGCTTGCTCGGCGTTCATAACATCCATGATGACGCCGCCTTTTTGCATTTCAGCCATACCGCGTTTTACACGCGAAGTTCCTGTTTCCATGATCCAAAATCCTCCTAAAAGTTTTTGCGCGGCTCTGCCCAGCTGTACCTGACTAAGGTATCACGGAGCAAAAACTCACTTCGTAAGCATATTCTTAGTTTTTTCGTGGTTCCTACCCCATGACACCCACCAAAGTATCATGGATCAAACACTCGCTTCGTAAGCAAAATTCTTGGTTTTGCTTGGACCGGCGGCCCGTTACGGCTTATGTGTAGTCCTACTTGCTTTGTAAGCAATATCTAGGCGGCTTTGCATCGTTCTAATCGTTTCATCTCTCAACTGCTCTAACCACATATTTTACAGCATCCCTTACTAATCGACAACCATCAATTCATAGTAGAAAGCTTGCCTATCTGAGCCATTAAAATAAATCGACAATTCCTCTAAACAAGCTGCCGAAAAAACCTCCGATAGCGCGGAACAGCAGCCTCCACCAGCTGCCCTTTTTCACTTCCTCGGAAGTGATCAGTTTAACTGTTTTATCGATGGATTTGCCGGTTTCAGGATCTTTATACGTATACGTAACCGAGCCTACCTCCTGCCCATTGGCAATCGGTGCTACAAGCTCATCCTCTGTTTTTAACGTCAATTTGGTTTGAGTAATGTTAGGCGTTGAGCCCTTTTTCACAAAAAAGGTAACGTCTGAAGCTGTCATAATCGGCACTTCTTTCGAAACGCCTTTCTTTATTTTAACCTTCTCAGCTTTTTCTACCACGGTTTTTGGTGCAATAACGGTTTTCTGCTCAAAATTATTGAATCCATAATCAAGCAGCTTCGTCGTTTCTGTGAATCGTTTGTTAATTGTCTTAGCACCCATAACAACAGTTATCAAGCGCATATCGCCGCGCTGAGCTGTAGAGGTGAAGCAATAGCCTGCAGCACTAATATAGCCGGTTTTCATACCGTCCACACCATCGTAAGCGAACTGCTTTAATGAAGGAACCGATTTATTCGACGCTAGCATCCAGTTCCAGTTAATCATTGGATCTTTATCCCGCGGACGGAATTTATAAGAGGGGAGCTTGGAATAATCCAAGAATTCCGGATGTTTTTTCAGTAATATACTTGCAAATTTAGCGAGATCAGCTGCTGAAATGACAGTTGTCTCACTAAGCCCGGTTGCGCTTGTGAAATTAGCCGATTTTAAGCCAAGTGATTGCGCGGTTTCATTCATTTTCTTAACGAATCCCTGCTCTGTACCGCCAATTGAATCTGCTAATGCAACTGTCGCATCATTGGCCGAGCCTACTGCCATAGCAATATATAAGTCCTTTACCGTATGCTTATCACCAGCAGCCAAATAAATTTGCGAACCATCGGCCGGTGTTGAAGCCGCTTCTTCCGTAACGGTTACAATTTCATCCCATTTCTTACGTCCTGAAGCAATTTCCTCGAGAACAATGTACTCCGTCATCATCTTCGTCATACTTGCAGGCGGACGTGCCTCGTCTTGATTCACCTGATACAGCACTTGCCCTGTATCTGCATCAATAAGTATGGCTGATTTAACTTCAAGCCCCAATGAATTCGCTGGATATGAGTTACCAGCAGCAAAAGCCGCTGTCTGGCCTATAACAATCGCTAAAAGCATTCCGACCAACAGTGTAGAAATGACCGGAAACAAACGTACCGGTTTTTTATTCCGTCTCAACATATTCTCTCCTTTGCTCCCATGGTATCTAGTTTATCTAGCGTTTATTGTACCATATCAAACCCGTTTAAAAAAATAAAAGCAGGGAAAAAGGTCAATTCCCACCTTATCCCTGCCTTATTCTACTTCAGCTAGGAGTCTGCATGACAGTTGGCATCAACCGCCTTCTATCATCCATAAGATCTCATGCTTATAATCTATTTCTCATCCTACTCTATTTATAGGGAATAGTTTGGCGCTTCTTTCGTGATTTGAACGTCATGCGGGTGACTTTCACGCAAACCTGCTCCCGTGATGCGAACAAATTGTGTATCGTGTTTGAGCTGATCGATCGTTTGAGCCCCGCAGTATCCCATACCGGAGCGAAGTCCGCCGATCAATTGATGTACCGTATCTGCAAGCGGTCCTTTGTAAGGCAAACGGCCTTCAATTCCTTCAGGAACGAGCTTGTTCTCATTCTCCTGGAAGTAACGGTCCTTGCTGCCCTCTTTCATCGCACCAAGGGAGCCCATTCCGCGATACACTTTAAACCGGCGTCCCTGATAAATTTCGGATTCACCCGGGCTTTCTTCCGTCCCTGCAAAAAGACTTCCGATCATGATTGTGCTGGCACCGGCTGCAATCGCTTTGGTAATATCACCGGAGTACTTAATACCGCCATCTGCAATAATAGGTACATTATATTCACGTGCTACACTTGCACAGTCATAAATAGCAGTAATTTGAGGAACACCGATACCTGCGATAATACGTGTTGTACAGATTGAGCCAGGGCCCATTCCGACTTTAATGACCGAGGCGCCGGCTTCAATAAGCTCACGCGTACCCTCACCAGTCGCAACATTACCAGCAACAATAGTCAGATCGGGATATAAGCCATGAAGTTTGCGTACCATCTCGATAACATTCTTCTGGTGGCCATGCGCAGTATCCACGACAAGAACATCTACACCCGATTTTACTAATGCCTCAGCCCGTTCTGGTGTATCCTTAGCGATCCCAACAGCTGCGCCGCAAAGCAGTCTGCCTTGAGGATCCTTAGCCGCGTTAGGGAACTGTATAGCTTTCTCTATGTCTTTAATCGTTATAAGCCCTTTGAGGGTATTCGTATCATCAACAAGCGGCAGCTTCTCGATCTTGTGCTTCTGGAGGAGCACTTCTGCCTCTTGGAGCGTTGTTCCTACCGGCGCAGTAACCAGGTTCTCATGCGTCATAACATCGCTGATTTTCATCGAGTAGTCATGTATGAATCGCAAATCGCGATTGGTTATAATTCCGACGAGCTTCTGATTCTCATCAACAACCGGTACACCGGAGATCCGGTACTTGCCCATAAGCTCTTCTGCATCATAAACGTGGTGATCGCGAGTCAACGAGAATGGATTAGTGATGACTCCGCTCTCTGACCGTTTAACACGATCTACCTCTTCTGCTTGCTGAGCAATTGACATATTTTTATGAATAATCCCGATGCCGCCTTCACGTGCCATCGCAATCGCAAGTGCAGCTTCAGTAACTGTATCCATTCCGGCACTCATTAGTGGAATGTTCAGTTTCACGTTTGCGCTGAGATTGACAGAAACATCAACTTCACGCGGCAGCACTTCTGATTTGCGGGGTACAAGCAGTACGTCATCAAAGGTTAGTCCTTCTTTGACAAATTTATTTTCCCACACCTTTATATTCCTCCATCCTATTTGGCAGCAAATAACCAGCTTTGCACACCATATCTTTGTTTACTCTGGCGTATATTATTGCAATATTAGCAGAGGGGGTAGGGGCTGTCAAGATTGCGGCACGCGGGGGATTTTGCCGAATTTATGAACGATAATCATATTTACAATTCGAGCTCCAAAGCAAAAATTGCTTAATTCCCTGTGCCTTCGCCGCCTCAACCTGTTTACGGATCTGTTCTGATTGGTACTGTTGGTGCGGATGTACCCACGTTGCTGTGAAGCCTTGCAGCCATGGACGTATCTCAGCCGGCCGCTGTTTCCTTTCTCTAGAAATGTACTTATTACGCTCCTGGGCATCCTTCATCGCATGCTTGATAATCGCTGCAGGAGCAAGGTCCGGCTGCTTTACCCCATACATGCCTGTCGAATAGTGTGAAGGATAGGTCATGGGTGAAATAACATCAACCGAACTGGTGATCCCACGCCAGGACTGACCGATCCCCATATCGTTCGGAGAAGAGGTCACAAGACCAAACACATCAGCGGAAACTCGGACACCCTGTCTATTCATCTTTACTCGGGATTCATGAAGAAACTGGCTGATGATTTCCGGCTTTGTCTTGTTGCTGTGCCCGCTGTAGCGAACTTCACGATCGACTTTTGCTCCATTATCCGGAAAACGAACATAATCGAACTGAATTTCATCAAACCCCAATGAAGCAGCCTCCATAGCGATGGATTGATTGTAAGAGCGTACAGCTGGTTGATAGGGATCTAACCATGCGTGACCCTGCGTATCTTGCCATACCCCGCCGCTGCGCGACTGCAGTGCCATAGAGGGATATTTGCGGGCATACAAAGGATCTTTGAACGTTACGATCCGGCCAATTACATAAATGTTTTTTTTCTTTAATTTTTGCAGCAATTGCCGAACATCTGATATCGCCGGTTCATTATCAGCTCCGATCGATTTAATCTGTGACAGATCGGAACGATACGTTAGCTTCCCATAATCATTCTTCACATCAATAACCATCGCGTTCAAATCGGTTCGCTCAATTAAAGCGATTAGCTGATTTAATCGTTTCTTGCTTCCTGCTACCCAGCCTGACACATATATCCCTCTAATGGGGTCATCAGGCTTATGTAAAGATACATGTGTTTCTGCAAGAGTCTTAGTGTGGGAGTGAATTGTTATTTGATTTTTGGGACGGGAATCAGTTGTCAGTTGTCTAGTACTCCGTAAAATAAATTTATTCCGTGGAGTATCGGCTGCTGCAGCTTTCTTCATTATGAGATCAGGGAGCCCATGATCTCCAGGCTTTAATTGGACTCCGCCATCGGTGTGATCCTTGGAATCACACCCTGTAATTCCAACTAAAACACAGGCAACGAGTCCGACTAGCCTTACTCTATACATCAACAAGATATGCATCCCCTTCCACAATTCCTAAAGACTGTTATCCTTAGTATGAGCCTTACAGCGCGCTCTGTTGTGAAGGAGATGTCACCAGTAATGGTCGTTATTGGTTATTTATAAGAAGAGATAACAACAACAAAAAACCGACCGCATGACTGCGGTCGGTTGTTCGTGCTTGGCGACGTCCTACTCTTCCAGG
>NZ_JBHSOW010000013.1:0-6676 GCF_042656405.1 Paenibacillus solisilvae
GCGGTTTAATAGGTTCGTGTTCCTCAACCTTCCCATGCTCAGCCTAGAGACTCATCTTGGCGTAACCGCTTCGCCGCAAGTCCCATTTCCTGCGGACTACGTCACCTCGCCAGTGTCAGCAAGTCACCGCCGCTTCGGCTCACTTCTTCTCACAGCAGAAGAAGGGCATGTCTGTAAAAAAAAACTCGACCTGCATTCCAAACATGCTCAAGTAACTGTGTGCTTTTAGAGGCACTTAGTTAGCTGGGCGTACTATAGGTAATGTCGCTCAACCATTTCTCATTAGGCCTATTCGTTGTAAAGTTCTGATTAACGATATTGTCCGCAACCGGCAGATTGTGACTGGAGTTTGTGGTCGCTTTATATTTCTTCACCACTTTTGATCGGATACCGTGGGCCTGCATTAATCGAGCTACACGGCCTCGGCTGGCTTTCTGATCGTGTGGTAAGTTCTTGGTAATCTGCGGAGAACCGTAGATTCTACGACTGTTTGTGTAGATCTCTTTGATGGTATCTAATAGCTCTCGGTTCGCTATACTGCGTCTGCTCTCTGGTCGACGAATATAAGCATAATAGCCGCTTCTTGACACGTGTAGAACCTGGCACATCTTCGCAATCCGAAATTCGAAGCGATGTTCATGAATGAATGTGAACGTAATTATTTCAGATTTTTCGCAAAGTAGGCCGCCGCCTTTTTTAAGATTTCATTCTCTTCTTTCAGATCAGCCAACTGCTTTCGCAGTTTGCGCATCTCATCATCTTCAGCCTTCAAATTCCCACTACCCGGGAATGCACTTTCTCCATCACGTTTATAAGTTCTCACCCAGTCTCGGACTGTCGTGTAGTGAACATTCAGTTCCTTCGCCGCATCTCCAACTGTTGATTCACTGGCCAAGATTCGTAGTACAACTTGCTCCTTAAATGCCTTGTCAAACTTCTTCCGCTGACCCATAGTAAATCCCTCCACGTATATTATAGAGGTTTTCATTGTGTCTATCTATTCGAGGCAGGGTCATATCTTCTCCCTTGATCTTCCTCAATTCTTTCTTAAACTCTTTAAAAGTACGAATTATTATCCATACCCATAGTGTAGTCATCCCACCATCGATGACACTTGCAATCCATTGATCCGTCATTGCTAAACCCCATTGTATAGTTTGTCTACATATTATTTTCATCTCCTTTTCAAATATTCATAACAAAAAAACACTCGCAATTGAGTGCCCCTTGTTTACTTATTTTCTGATCCTTCTTTAGCTCCCTTTATGATGCATACAAATAACCAGATCCCTAGTGTCACACCACCTGCATCGAAAATGCTTGCAAACCAATGTCCCATTCCCATTTGGGGGTTTATCTCTCCTACTATTGGTTTTCTTTTATTGGTGTGTTGTTATACGGTCACGCCGGGTATGTTCATACATTTCTATTACCGATAACCCCAATTTGGGTCGGGACCCTGATGATCTTGATCCTTAGCGGTCTGGCTGTTTTTGCGGGAATTGAGGTCATCGGAAGATGTAATGAGTTCCTTACACCAATCATCATTGCTTTTTTGATTCCGCTTTTTATCCTGGCGATTGGGGCTTCAGATCCAGGACAGCTAAAACCTGTATTAGCGGAAGGAATCGTGCCGGTATTAAAGGGGGCTTTCGTCCCATCAGGTTTTATGAGTCAGTTTTTTTTGTTGGGCTGGTTCCTTCCGTTTTTAAATCAGCCTAAAAAGGCGCTTAAGATCTCGTTGATCTCGCTTCTTGGTATTGTTCTTTTTCTCTTTGTCATTGATTTACTGACGATCATGGTCCTCGGTCCGATAACAGGCAAATTAAATTATGCATTTTCATCTCTCATTCAATATATTGGTATTCAAGGATCATTCGAACGTTTAGAGGCTTTTACTGTTACGATTTGGGTGATGGGACTCTTCGTGAAGTTATCGGTGACGTTGTTTATGCTTTGTTATAGTTTAAGTCAGCTCTTCGGCATCCGGAGTTACCGGGATATCATTGCTCCAGTTACCCTTTTGTCCTTTAATATATATTCTTTCAATGCTTTTTTTACGCAAAATCTCCTGCCATTGGTGCTTCTCCTGATAGATACCCTAAAAAGGGGCGTGAACAAATCACTTCTTTAAAATCATGTTTCCGAGGGACTGAAAAGCAAATGTATAAGGGGAAACTACGCTTGCTATGTTAACTCCCGCCATTAACAAAGATCCGATAACAGCAGCCGCCCCCATTAAGCCGCCGTATACTGCGGCTTCTTTGGTTTGTTGCTTTCTGAGCAATGCTTGTATGCTAACAAAAGACCATACGGCCAACAAACATACATATCCCCCTATTTGTACGATCATTCCTTGATCTCCTTTTCATTCCATTGTAGAGGAGGGCCTGCCATCCCTGATCCACGTACATTAAGCTTTACCGCTATCGAGATGTCTGCTTCGGGAAACTTTGTATCCCATTGTTCTTTCAACGCTTTCCACTGTTTGGGCTGATTTCGGTAAATTTCTTGGCCGAAACCCACAATATCTACTTTGTATTGCTTTTGGATTTTGGATAAGAAATCCTGGACTTGTTTTTCAACCGATTTCTCTAATGCATGCTGTACAAGTTCGAGGTTCTTTTGTTGACCGACATCCAACAAAGTATTATTTTCATAAAGGCTTCCTTCCCCTTGGAGTTGAACAATGATTTTGACTTTATTACCACGTATTACGGGGGTTATCCTTCGCTTTGTACTCGTTAAAACCATACCTACATTTCCATTACCTTCCGGCAAATTGGCGGTGACCCTGCCCAACTTCATCTTGCCAGTAACCCAAAGTAATCCGCCTGTTTCTTTTCCGTTCAAAAAACCGGCTAATTTGAAATTCTTAAAAATCGCTGTTCCTGAAAGCCTAAACATGTTGTTTTCGCTTTGCTTCATTCCTTTTAATACAACATCAGGTTCAATAACTCCCATGATCGGGTTGATTCCTTCGCTCGATGCTGCTATAAACAAATCTCGCAAATCAACCGATGTCTCGCTCCCTGATAATTCCATTTCTTTGACGGCTTCGGTAGGCACTTGTTCAAAAGGGTACTGGATTTGCAAAATGTCCCGCCCTTCTCTCCCCTTTACAACCATTATATTGGTTCTCAATCGATTACGCGGATCGTGGGTGAGATAATCGAGTACACCCTTAATTCCGTGTTTAGCTAACGGTTCACCTATAAAAACAGTGCTGCGATGAGCGGTAAATATCCTGCGGGATAATTTTTTCTGAAGCCTTTGGATAACTTCATTGATATTTTTTCCAGTAGCCGTTATAACAAAAAACTTTTCTTGCTGTCCCGGCCCACCACTAGGCCCCCCTGGACTAGATGGAGGGATTGGGATCTGAACAGACCCTACGATGTCCCCATCATCCTTTAGGTCGAGTGCACTGCCCATGACGAATGCAATGTCGTTTATCTCCGTATGGTCCCAACAACCGCTTGTGATCAATACTATGAATAGTAAGCCGATGAGCATGAATGGTTTCATTCTGAAGTTCCTTTTCCTTTCTTCACCCAGTGACGAGCTCGTATCCTAATTTTTCTCGGATGACTGCCTCCCTTGACTGGGACTTGGTTTCTGACCTTGCGGTTCACGAACCCAATTACTGCGATCTGGGGGCGCCGAGTTTTTATTCCAAATAGGTGCACGGATCAATACAATATCCGGGGATAACTCGCGGTTATCTTCATCATCGAACTGAGGCTCCTTCATGGCCGTTTTTTTGATACTCAAGT
This sequence comes from Paenibacillus solisilvae, assembly GCF_042656405.1. Lineage (NCBI taxonomy): Bacteria > Bacillati > Bacillota > Bacilli > Caryophanales > Paenibacillaceae > Paenibacillus > Paenibacillus solisilvae. The sequence continues at coordinate 3,777 of NZ_JBHSOW010000013.1, forward strand.
TTAATACGCTTCCTTTTCCCAAACCATTTCATTGATAAGACCTCCTGAAAGTCAACATCTATACTATCTCCATTTTTTGAGAAATATATTTAACGGGGTCGAGGTCAAGTCTTCTTCCAACTGGACTTTTCTAAAATCTCGCAATGCTTGCCATCATGGGACTTGCGGCGAAGCGGTTACGCCAAGGTTTATAGTCGGCATACTCGTCCAGCACTTTTGTAATAGGTCAAATTTCAAAAAAAAGGTTATCAGTATACTAAAATGAATAACGATTTAATGGTTCGGGTACTATCTGACGAAGACGGTAAGTACTCTCTCCCCCATCTATTGTTCAGCACGGAAGCAACTGAAAGTATTGAAGAAGAAATTAAAAAAGGTATTCTTAAAAAAAATAAAAATGGAATTGGGAAAACCAAGAGTTCACTGGTAATGAGGACAACAAAAGGAAAACAAAATATGGGGTAAAATTGTTCATGAACAAAAGACGAAGGAACTTACTGATATCACTTCATTTGATAAGAAATTGTTCGAAGTAGACGCACCAGGGGCAGCAATTGTAAATCTACAATAAAATAATCAATTAAGCGCTGAGATTCAAATGAATCTCAGCGTATCCTTTTTAAGGAGGGGCAGCAATTGAGGATTAATAGAATGATATTAATTAGTATGTTTCTACTTACAAGTTGTTCAACGACAAGCGTTATTACGGATAAAATATCGACAGATGTACCACCAGTAATTGAAAAGAAAAATGGAAACCAAATCATTGAATACAGATACGATGCAATGGTGAGAAGAGGAAATGAGTATGCGGATGGAAATAAACTAGTACTGGATTCAAATTATTACCAACAAAATGCATTTCGCAGAGGGGATATAATTTACTTCCAAACTCCAAGTAATTCAACTGTGAAAGAACCCAAAGAGAACATTGCCCGTATTGATGCCCCGATGCTAATAAGGTCATTTCTGCGTCCTGATCGATATTCACGGCATAACTCTTAGGCTCTTAGTAATGGGAAGTAACAGGATTATAATTGATCCAGTGGAACAAGCTACATTTGGTAGCTGATGAGTATCTGTGGAGATAAAATGAGGTGCGGGTTTGTGTAAATAAATGAAGCAATATAGGCAACCTTCTGCAAATGAGATGAAGTATTTCATAAAATTACATAACACAAAAACCTAACTACTATATTGTGACAAAGGTCATTCAGAATCCCGTCAAATAATCGTCATTCTGTCAACGGGGTTAATTATAAATGGGTTTAATTATAAAAGCTCATAAGAAATATTCTTTGTTCACTGATTGGTACTACAACTTATATCCAGAGCAAATCGCCCCCAACTCCATACCTTTCCGTTCTTATCAAGTGCGAGACCGCTGTTGATTACTCGTGCTAAAAATAAAGGCATAAATGGTGTTTATCAATATGATGCAGCGACCGAACTCCAAATAAACATCAGAAATAAGGAAGTCACAGGATCTATATCAGCCTGTATTACAGTGTTCACCGGTGTGTAAACAGTCCTGTAATAAGTCATGAAAAAAGCGGCAGCCATATGCAAACAACTCATCAAAACATAAACCAATCTGCCTGTTTTCAATGACAGCGGGGCAAGAAGCTTTATTATCATAAGCGAAAGGATGGATAAGCCCAACTGGCCAAAGAAAAACCGCAGGTCGACTTCCGGCTCTTCAATTATGTTTAGGATCAAGACAGGACCTAGCGATATGAGAGCAAGAAGCAATAAAGGCGTGGCAAGCCGCCCGGCATATTTTTGTAAATTAAACTGCCGCCAAAATTTTATGGGAATTAGCAATAGTACCACCGCTATAAAATACAAAAGGCAAAACATGAATCCATACAACATGTTCCTTTGGTTAATAATATGGCTTTTTTTCAATGCATAATTAAAGTTTTCTCTCGGATTTCCCAACTCCATTGCTTGATCTAAGGCCCGGATGGCCTTTTCGAAACGATGCTGCTTAACGAGAATGTCGGAATACAACTGCAGGGCCAGGGCTTTGTCTGTATTTGACATGCTGGCCTTGTCAAAGTTCTTTATATATTTTTCCACATGCTCTCTCGCCTTTTGATAGTCGCAGTTTCAAAATAGTTATTAGCCAAATAGATATGCATTTCGGGCGCAATCAATGCGTCCTCATTCTTTGAAAGAATGGCTTCAACTTCCTCCAGGCTTTCTTTGATGTGAATATTGTCTTCTTCCAACTGGACTTTTCTAAAATCTCGCAATGCTTGCCATTCAAAACGTCTTTCATTCAGATAAGCGACTCTTTCCCGAAAGGCGCCGGCAAATTTCCCCTCGGGGAATTGGTCAAGATACTTTTTATAAAAGGACAACGCTTTTTCAAAATTAAAGAGGTAATCATCATACATATGGGTCAATTGCTTGTAGACCGTTTCATTATTCAGTTCCGGATTCTTTGCCAGAAGTTCTTCCAAAACTAAAGCCGCCTGCTCATAATTTTTGTCGGCAATGAATTGGTTCGCTTTATTGCTGTATTCCTGTTCGAGGTCGGCAGAACTGCTTTGAGCCATGCCGGTGCCAGGACTCGTAATGAAGACAATAAAAGCAATCATGATGGAAACAAAAAAATAAGGTGATTTATTTTTCTTCATGTAGTTCTCTCTTCCTGTTTTTCTTAGAACGGTATCAATTGCAAATTGAACACCCGATCGACGACCTGTTCGTAGCCTCTCATTCAGCGCAAGCCCTGCACCACAGATTATGGAAATAAATGCGTTCTTCCATGGGAGCTTAAAGAAAAAATGGAGCAGCTGCCGTCGGCAAACTGCTCCAAGATGTGTTGAACTCCCTCGGTACGATTCAGTTTTCTCACGAATGCTCGCTTATTCGCAGGATTTCGCCCCTGA
>NZ_JBHSOW010000014.1:0-38845 GCF_042656405.1 Paenibacillus solisilvae
CGACCTGCATTCCAAACATGCTCAAGTAACTGTGTGCTTTTAGAGGCACTTAGTTAGCTGGGCGTACTGTAGGTAATGTCACTCAGCCACTTCTCATTGGGCTTGCTCGTTGTAAAGTTCTGGTTCACAATATTGTCTGCAACCGGTAGATTGTGACTGGAGTTTGTGGTCGCTTTATATTTTTTTACTACTTTTGATCGGATGCCGTGGGCCTGCATTAACCGAGCAACACGACCCCGGCTAGCTTTCTGATTAGGCGGTAAGTTCTTGGTAATCTGCGGCGAACCGTAGACTCTTCGACTATTCGTATGAATCTCTTTGATCGTATCTAATAGCTCTCGGTTCGCTATACTGCGTCTGCTTTCTGGTCGAGCAAGATGAGCATAATAGCCGCTTCTGGATACGTTTAGAACCTGGCACATCTTCGCAATCCGAAATTCGAAGCGATGTTCATAGATGAATTTGAACGTGATTACTTTCAGATTTTTCGCAAAGTAGGCCGCCGCCTTTTTTAAGATTTCATTCTCTTCTTTCAGTTCTACGAGCTGCTTTCGTAGCTTGCGCATTTCCTCATTTTCAAGCTTTAGATTCCCGCTGCCCGGAAATGCACCTTCTCCATCACGTTTATACGTTCTCACCCAGTCTCGGACTGTGGTGTAGTGAACATCCAGTTCCTTGGCCGCGTCGCCTACTGTTGATTCATTGGCCAAGATTCGCAGTACCACTTGCTCCTTAAATGCCTTGTCAAACTTCTTTCGCTGCCCCATAGTAAATCCCTCCACGTTTTCATCGGTTTAACACCAGGGTGTTTTTCCAATGTCCACTATAAGGGGTGCACTTCAGAGATCTGGAGGATTTAATAGAAATGTGTTCATGGCCTTTATCTTTCGTCGAATGCGGTCAGGCAGATCCACCAGCGTCTACGACGGCAACTCCCACTGCAGATGTGCTGGTTTTAGACTAAGAAAGTAAAGTCTTGGGAAGGGTGGGACGTTAAGTTCCTATGAAAATTAAATCCGCAAATCATACCGAGGGAGTTGAATAAAATAGCGGCACTGCCGAGTCTGTATATCGTAAAGCCGCACAAGGCCAACAACTCTAGTCTAAGCCTTTATTTTCTTTGAACAAATAACGGTGCGATCATCATTTTAAATTGATTTACCATACCATTAATTTTTGGTACGATAAAAGCAAATTATCGCAAATTATCGCAAATTATCGTAGTGATTCGGAGGGATGATCACATGTTAGCACCGGAAAGGCATCGATTGATAATGCTGGAGCTAGAATCGAAGGGGCAAGTCACGGTGACGGAATTGAAGTCGCTGCTACAAGTATCACTTGATACAGTCCGTAGAGACCTTGAACGGTTGGAAAAGGAAGATAAGCTTCTGCGCGTGCATGGCGGAGCAGTTACGAAGCAGGAAGAATTGTCTACGAATCAAGCATTCATGAAACGTAAAATTACGCTGATAGAACGGAAGCAGGAGCTTGCCGGATATGCTGTTGAGATAGTAAAGGAGATGCAAGCCGTATCGTTAAATGCTGGAACGACGAATATTGAGGTAGCAAAGCGGCTAGCTGCGCGTTTCGAAAGGCTGACAGTCATCACAAACTCCTTGCGGGTCGCCGATATTTTGGCCCAGAAACCGAATTTTACGGTTATCATACCAGGTGGATACTTGAATCATGAAGAGTTTTCGCTGTACGGACGTGCTATTGAAGAAGAGATTGCAAAATTTAATATCGACATTGCCTTCATCAGTGTAAATGCCATTTCGATTGAGAAAGGTCTAACCGATTTCAGACAGGGTGAGGCGGAGGTCATCAATGCGATGCTAAAGGGCGCAAAGCGCAAAATCGTCGTAGCGGATTCCAGCAAGTTTGAAACGATTTCTTATCTTAATATTTGCGGATTGGATCAAATTGATATAATAGTAACCGATTCGCTTATGGATGAGGAGCTTTTAGCCACTTACCAAAAGGTTCCGATTTCGATCAAAAATGCAGGCTCATAGCGGCTTGCTTTTTTTTATGTTATCTTATCGTTAAAAACAGCATAAAACAGCAATTAATTATTAAATAAACATAAATTAAAGCAAAATATATTGATTAATTGCTTTAAAAGCCTCTATAATCGGAATAGTACCAAGGCATAAACATGATGAGGGGGTTCACAATGAAGAATTACAATCGCATTAAAGCAGTTATTTTTGATTGGGCAGGTACGGTCATTGACTACGGTTGCTTTGCTCCAATGAATGCATTTATTCAATCATTTGAAGATGCGGGGGTCCCTATCACGATCCGAGAAGCGCGGGAACCGATGGGAATGCTGAAATGGGATCATATCCAGGCTCTAACGAAGATGGATCGAGTCAAGAACCAATGGATCGACAAATACGGTTCCGAGCCGGTTGATGAAGATATCGATCAACTCTACTCAAGCTTTGAAGCTACTTTGATGAAATCACTGCGGACCTTTACGGACCCGATTCCCGGCGTCGTCGAAACGGTAGCGCGGCTTCGCGAAGCAGGCATGAAGATTGGCTCAACGACAGGTTACACGAAAGGCATGATGGAGGTCGTTGCACCGGAAGCAAAGCGGAAAGGATACGCACCTGACTATATGATTGCATCCGATGAGGTAAAGGCAGGACGGCCTTATCCTTATATGATCTTCCAAAACCTGATAGAGCTTGGCGTTTATCCAACTCAATCGGTCATTAAGGTTGGAGATACAGTGTCCGACATTCATGAAGGCAGAAACGCTGGTGTCTGGACGGTAGCCGTCGTAAAAGGTAGCAGCGAACTCGGCTTAACGAAAGCTGAAGTCGATTCAATGAACGAGGTTGAGTTGAGTGAGAAAATGGATCAGACGCGGCGAACGTTTGAGAAAGCGGGGGCTGATTTTATTATCGGTTCGATCGATCAGTTGCCAACCGTCATCGAAGAACTGGAACGAAGCAATCTAAGGAAGGGGCATGAGAATGAATCAGTTTAATAACCCAGTGGCCATTTTGTATTCGATTGCAGCCCTAATATTGCCGGAGCTGAAGGAGCAGGACTTCTATATAGTCGGTTCCAAAAGTTACGGTCGTGCGCCGACGTTCCTGATGGCAAGCAGTATAACGAATGCCCTGAGCTGCTGTATGTCGGATGAAACCCCGGATCAAATAAAGGGAGAAAGCTGCAGTGCCGGTAGCTGTAAGGTACCTAGCGTTAGCATTGCTTCTTCATCCGGTTGCTACGGATAAAGAAGTTCCAAGCTAAGCAAAAAGAAAGCCGTTCAAAGCCAGTTTTCATCCTTGCGCTTATCACGGCTGTTTCTTTGCTAGGAGATTCCATGCTGTATATCGTTTTACCTATCCATTGGAGAGAAGCCGGGTTGATCTCATTGGTTGAGGTAGGTGTATTACTTTCTGCGAACCGTTTTATTCGGTTGCCGCTCAATCCTCTTATTTCTTGGTTATATTCGAGGATGAGCCTCCGAGTCGGATTATTCGTATCGCTTCTCATCGCAGGGGGGACAACGTTACTTTACGGGTGGGCACAAGGCTTTGTGTTTTGGTTCATTTTACGGTGCGTTTGGGGGCTAGCATGGTCTATACTACGGTTAGGCGCATATTATATGATTCTCGATTTATCAACAAATGAAAACCGCGGTCATCTAATGGGTACGTTTAACGGGCTTTCCAGGATCGGCAGCTTGGCCGGTATGCTGGGAGGAGGTTTTTTCATTGAGTGGTTTGGGATTCGCGATGTCACCTTTGTATTTGGGCTTATGTCTTTTCTAATATTGCCTCTTATCCTACAAATACCAAGTGCCGTGCATATAGGAGGACCGGAGGGAACGAAGGTAACGGCTTCATCTTTGCTGAAAACCCCCTTGTTGATGAGGATGCTCGTGACGGTATTTTTTTTCATGCTGTGCCTGGAAGGGATGATCACCGCAACCTTAAGTCATCTGATCGAAGTTCGAAATGTGAGTATTCGTTTAGATGCGGTGATTATTGGTGCTGCTGCTCTGGCAAGCATTATCCAAGGATCTCGATTAATTGTCAGCGTGTTCTTGTCTCCGTGGATCGGGAAAAAATCGGATGGAAGATGGGGGCGGCGGCCTTATTTAATTACAGCTCTGCTACTTGGAGCTGTATTTATCACTTTAGTCGAATTTCAAATTCCCGTTTATTTATGGTTATCCAATTTATTAGCCATCTTACTTATTTCATCGATATTAGTGGTTTTGATGGATGCTTTCACATCCGATATTGCTGAAGAGAAATCAAAGGCCGCAACCATTATGCTATACGTCATTATTGCAGATGTTGGGGCTGCCTTTGGTCCCGTGCTGGGTTATTTATCTGAGCAGTCATTGGGCTTATCTGCGACATACGGGATTTCGGCAGCTGTATTATTTTTGCTCAGTGTGCAATGGGTGTTCTCCCGCGAGAAATCATCGGATCAGGCACAAAGCACGCAGAATACCACCACATAGAAGGAGAATACTTTTGAAACTGAGCCAAAAACAGTTGAGAATCGGGAGAAATGGATCTCAGAAGCCGGATCCCACTATCCGATTCTGGTTGGAGTTCACGAGGGTGCCTTAGTAGGCTGGGCATCCGTTTCTCCTTATCGAGCCAGAGAATGCTATTATGGCGTAGGGAGTCCTCCATCTACATTCACAAGGATTTAGAGGTAAAGGAATTGGGAAACAACTGTTAAGCTCTCTTCTGGAGGAGTGCAAGAAGCAGGGGTATCAGCTCCTCGCTCCGGGCAGGTTAGCGTCGTGGCAACGTAACTATAGCGACTTAACTTCTTGGTGCCCAAAGCATGACTGATACTCCAGTAATACAAATTCCTGCTCCTAGCCATCCGTACATATCCGGTGTTTTTTTATCAATTAACAATCCCCACAACAAGGCGAGAATCACAAATACGCCGCCATATGCGGCGTAGACTCGCCCGAACGATTGGAAGCTTTGAAGTGTGGGTATGGTGCCGTACAGAATAAGAATGATACTGCCGACAATGCCGTACCAAAGGGGCTTCGATTCACGCAGCCAAAGCCAAACCATATAACCCCCGCCAATTTCAGCGAGTCCAGCCATCAACAATACAACCCAAGCTTCGAACTCTAGTCTCGGCAGTGGCAGCATGTCTGCTTCGAACAACTCACAGATCGGTTTATCCTTCTTGTAGTGTTCCCGAGCGTTATCCAGTTCACACACTTGGAATAGCTCCGAGTTCCACTCGAGAAGCGAGGGTACCGACGGGAGAGGAACGAAGTAGTTACGCCGTGCATAGCCCACTTTGTTCTCATGCCTTTCTCATGACCGCTAGCGGGGTTGCAAAAAGTAACATCGAAGCCAAAATTAGCTTGGAACCGTTTAAATAGCTGCGTTAGCCGCACCAGCTCGCCAACTCGTCTTCCGGCTCCCATTGAAGCTCGAGATAGCCATTTTTGCTCATCTTCCGTTCTTGCTTGAGTTCTGTTACATAACGATTCACGGTAGGATAAGAGCAGTCAAACTCGGGGTGTTTTTGAACTAAAAGGTCTTATACGCGTTTGCTGGTATGCCTTTGTTTATAACGGTTTTGTTCATCCTCCCGCAGCCATGATTCAATCGTTTGTTTGTACGGATTTGAGCTTTGATGGTTTCGTCTGTGCTACCGGCACTTGTGGGGGAAAGTCCTCCTGCGCCATATATTTACGTACGATTTTCACATCATTAGCAATCTGGTAAGGTCCTTTCTGCTGTAATTGCAGCTCTATAATCCGGTGAATCTGCTCTATACTCATCATCATCCTTTCTCCTGCTTGCATCTATGCAAGGAGAATTGTACGTGAATCGGATGACCGAAAGGAGGTGAAAATCACCAGGGAATTTTCCGGATCAGACCAGGGATTTTTCGATGATAAAACCATCCCTTTTTATTTGATCATAAACAGCCAGGGATCCGATACAGGGATGTCCCTGAATACGTGACGTAGTTCAGGGAACACAACGTCAACGTCAGACCATACTTAAAAATAGATGTCAGAGACAGAACATAAAATGAGGTTTTGGAGGGAATCGCTAAGGGAGTGGAGCAGAAAAAAGGACTGAGCAAAGAGGATGAAATTTTTGCACGGAAAAGAAATGTCAGCAATAAAGGAAGCCGTAAACATGAGTAAGTGATTGGAAAATCCAGTTATAAAAACAATTTTACAATAACTTAAAATTACAGTTTACATTCTGATGACATTTTCATTTCATAATGAGATCTGTAAGCTAGTTGTGAAAGGACAAGCATTGAATGACATTATTACATCAATTAGGAAAGAGTCCTATCATTTCTGCCGTGAGGAAGCCTATTGAAGTAGAACGTGCTTTAGAAACCTGTGTCAGCAATGTTTTCTTTATGGGAGGAACGGTTGCCGAACTGATCCCTGCCGTAAGATTGACAAAGCAGTATGATAAGGGAGCTTTTGTGCATCTGGATTTAATTCGAGGGCTGTCAAACTCCGACAAAGAATCAGTCGATTTTATCGCTGAATATGTTGGGGCAGACGGTATTGTTACACCGAAAGGCCATTTAATCAAAGAAGCAAAACGGGTAGGATTATACGGTATTTTACATCTTTTTGTTCTGGACTCGATCGCGCTTGAGAACGGTTTGAAGATGGCTAATAATCTAATGCCTGACGGCATTGAATTGATGCCAGGCGTAATTTCAAAGATCATTCATCGTTTCTCTGAGACGCTGGAGACGATCCCGATTATCGCAAGCGGATTAATTCAAACCAAAGAAGAAGCAGCTGAAGCTTTGCTTGCAGGTGCAACGTCCTTGTCAGTCAGCGGGGAACATTTGTGGAACTTTTCGTTTCAAGATCTTCCGTTAAATTCGGATGAGTTTTTTGAATAGAAAATATAAGTTTATAGTGCACGGTAATGTTTAGAGTGATGGATGAGAGAAAGCTCTGAACAACAAGCAGATGCCCTTCTGTTTGTTGTTTAGATCTTTCTCTTTTTTATTTCTATTTTATTCTCGCGAAAGAAGGTAATTCAGAAGTTATGTTGCAGATGTTAAGTCACTATTCAGCCTACATGTTTGATTTGGACGGTTGCATTTATTCCGGTAAAAAGATTTACCCTGGCGCCAAAGAGTTGCTCATTTCTTTAATTAGGAATGGAAAGAAAATATACTTTATTAGCAATAATTCTAACGAAACATCCCATTCAGTAAGAACCAAACTTTTGGAAATGGAACTGCCAGTAGAAAAGATTCCTATTCTGGTTGCGACAGAACTCGTCGGACCGTACCTTTTTGAAAAATATGGAAAGGTTAAAATCCATTCTATTGGTTCCATGGAGTTGGAAAGCTCACTTAAATATTACGGACATACCGTCCATCCCATTGATAGCGAGGAACAAAGTGATTTCGTGGTTATCGGTCGGGATACTGCGTTTACGTATCAAAAATTGTACGATTCCGTGAAAGCTCTGATGGGAGGAGCAAAACTGATTGCCGTCAATTTCGATATGTATCACCCTGGCGAAGACGGTACGAGAGTGCCGGAAACAGGAGCTTTGGTGGCGGCAATTCAAGCAGTTTCCGAAGTTAATGAGCTAGAGTCGGTTGGTAAACCGCATGGTTATCCTTTCCGAAAAGCAATGGAGGAATTAGGGGTGGATCCTCAATCGTGCGTAATGATCGGCGACAACCCCTATACGGATATAATAGGAGGTCGTGATGCGGGAATAGACACGATATGGTTTTCTCACGGAAAAACATTTCCAGTGGATCTTGGATTTCAGCCCGAACTCACGGTAACAAACGTTGAGGAATTGCTGCGGAGGTTTGAAGAGAACCATTGTATTACTAAAGGAGGTGGGAACGAAGGTCAGGGAATGGATGGAGCAATGGATGAAGGAATGCACGACCATGCTTGGCATCTTCCACGACCTTGAATTCATGAACGATTTATGCGAACGCGAATGCAACATGCACGACGGTCACTCTGCCACCAATCGATAGGGGTACGGCCGGAGAATTATTTTATGAAGTTAACAATTTATGGGATTAACAAGAGTAAGGATTTAATTTAACACTTGTCCAGTAAAATCATTTTGTTAACACTTGTCCAATAAAATTATTTTTGGGGGATTGATTCAAATGAAAAAAGCACTCACATTATTCATCATGGTTTGTATCTTTGTTGCAGTTTTATCAGGTTGTTCGACGAATTCGGCCGGGGCTGGGAGCGATACGATTACCATCGCATGGCTTCCGAACGATTCCGGCGATGATAAAAGCGCGTCACGCGAGGAAATCGGCAAAATTATCGAAGGGGCAACCGGCAAGAAGGTCGAGCTTCAGACGACGACGGATTACACGATTGCCATCGAGGCCGTGGCCAACGGCAGCGCGGATCTGGCGTACTTGGGTCCTCAAGGTTATGTTGAAGCGCATGACAAAAACGAGAAGGTTCTGCCGCTTGTCGTGCCGAGCGGAGAATCGGGGACATTGGACGATGCGAAGTACTACAGCTGGTTGTCGGTCAAGAAAGGAAATGAAGCCGCGTATCAGGATGGGGATGGCTTTAAGATCGATAATATTGCCGGAAAGAAAATGTCCTTCGTATCGACCAGCTCGACGTCCGGGTTTAAAGTGCCGACGTCCGGTATTGTGGGCTATTTCAGCAAGATGGACCAATACAAGACTTTGACAGCGGATGATTTGATGGAAGGCGGCAGCGGCAAGTTCTTCAGCGAGGTTTTATTCGGCAATTCGCACCAGGGTTCCGCAGTTAACCTGCTCAGTGGAAAGGCGGATGTGGCGGCATTTTGCGATTTCTGCGTCAGTAACTATGTGGAATTGGCAGACGGCGAAGACAACAAGACCGGCGCGGTCTATCAGGTGAAGGCCGACGCAGAGGAGCCGTTCAATGCATTCCCCGGCGAACAATTTGAGGTCATCTCGGTCACTCCGGTTTTAAATACGCCGTTCGTTGTGAATACGGAGAAATTGGATCAGGCTACGGTGGACAAGCTTATTGAAGCTTTTACTTCCGACGAGGTTGCGAACAATCCGAAAATTTTCGCGCCCAAGGGCGGTTTATTCACCAAGAAAGGCAATGAAAAAATGCTATCAGTGGAAGACTCATGGTTCGAACCGATTAGAGAATTGTCCAAATAACCGTTAAAACAAAACGCAAACAACTTTGAGGAGTTAATTTATGAAAAATTTGCTTGAAGTGAGACGGGTATCGAAGTATTACGGTCAAGAGGCCGCGGCTTTGTCCGATGTCAGCTTTAGCGTCAAAGAAGGAGAGTTTGTTTCCATTATCGGTCCGTCGGGGGCGGGGAAGTCCACCCTCCTCCGATGCATCAACCGGATGGTCGATGCCAGCAGTGGAGAAGTCATCTATAACGATGTGAATGTCACGAAGATCAACAAGCCGCAATTGAAGAATGTCAGAAGAACGATCGGTATGATTTTCCAGCACTATAATCTGGTCAACAGACTGAGTGTCATCGAGAATGTGCTTCACGGCAGACTCGGCTACAAATCTACGATTGCGGGGATGCTCGGCCTTTATACCGAGGAGGAAAAAAAGCAGGCGGTCAAAATATTGAACCTTCTCGGTTTGCAGGATCAAACCTACAAGCGGGCCGACCAACTGAGCGGAGGACAAAAGCAGAGGGTAGGCATCGCGCGGGCGCTCGTTCAAAATCCGAAAATGCTGCTTTGCGACGAGCCGATCGCTTCTTTGGATCCCAATGCATCTAAAGTGATCATGGATTATCTCAAAACCATTTCGTCCACCATGGGGATTACCGTCCTTGTCAATCTGCACCAGGTGGACGTCGCGTTGAAATATTCCGACAAAATCATTGGTGTGAACAAGGGAAGAGTCGTTTACGACGGACTGCCCAAAGATTTGTCCTCAGGCATGATTCATACGATCTACGGCTCCGAAGCGGGAGAACTCATATTTGAGCTGGGTGGCAAAAATGCGGGTTGATTTTTTTGCAAGAAAAAGGATGAACTCCCTGATATACCTGGGATTATTGTCTCTAGTTACGCTCGCGGCGATCGCGATCACGGAATACGATGTGGCGAAAGGCTTTACCTCCATTCCCAAGGCCATCTTCTGGGGAGTCACTAATTTTTATCCGAATGCGGAATCGTTGGAAAAGCTTCCCGATATTTTGGTGAAATTGCGGGAGACCCTGCTTGTTTCCATCGCTGCGACGACGATAGGGGCTGTCTTTGCTTTGCTGTTCGCTATATTCGGAGCAAACGCAACCCGGTTTAATGCGTTTCTCGGCGGCATAAGCAGAGGGATCGCCACAGTCTTCCGGAACATCGATGTCGCCGCTTGGGCAATGATATTGCTGTTCTCTTTCGGCCAGAACGTAATGACCGGATATTTCGCGTTATTTTTCGGATCGTTTGGATTTTTGACAAGGGCATTCATCGATACGATTGACGAAGTAAGCGGGGGACCCGTCGAAGCGTTGAGAGCGACAGGCGCCGGATATTTCCACATCGTATTTCAATCCGTCATTCCGTCCGTCATCCCCCAGATGATCAGTTGGGTGTTGTTCACAATTGAATCCAACATCCGCCATGCCACGCTTGTCGGAATCTTGACCGGCTCGGGGATCGGCTTCGCCTTTAATTTGTACTACAAAAGCATGAACTATTCTGCGGCCAGCCTTGTAGTTATATTAATCGTCATCACCATAATTTTCATTGAAAAGATTTCGAACTATATCAGGAGGACGATTTTGTAATGGCCGCCGAGACCGAAACGAGAATCAAAGTAAAATTGTTGAACAAAGCGACGATTACCATACGGGCTACGCTGCTTGTGCTGGGAATTGCAACCGTATTCGGGTTCTTGACTTTCGATTACAAGAACTTAAACTTCTTTGATGCCGTCTTCAAGACGGCGCAAACGTTCAAAACCGTCTTGTTCGAACCGCACTTCAAACATTTTACCTTTCTGGAAGCGATATACAATGTTGTTGTGACGATAGGACTCGCCTTTCTAACAACGTTAATTGGAGCGGTGATTTCTCTCTTTCTGGGCTTGTTTGCCGCTCGAAACTTGACGGCGGGTACGATTTGCAATGTCATCAGAGGCTTCGCCGCATTTATAAGAGCCGTTCCGACGGTTTTATGGGTACTGATATTCGCCGTGTCGGCCGGGCTTGGGAGCGTTGCCGCGGTGGTAGGCATGAGCTTTCACACGATCGGCTATTTGGTTAAAGCTTATTCCGAAGCGTTCGAGGAAATGGACGAGGGAGTCATCGAAGCGTTAAAAGCGAGCGGCGCCAACTGGTGGCAGATCGTGTTCCAAGCGGTCATTCCCGGCACAATCACTTATCTGCTTTCTTGGACATTTATCAGGTTCGAAATCAACTTTGCCGTTTCGGTCGCTATGGGCGCCGCGGCGGGAGCGGGCGGAATCGGATACGACATGTTTATGGCGAGCACATTTTATTACGATCTGAGAGAAGTAGGCGTTATAACCTATTTCATTCTGATATTTGCGATCTTGCTGGAGATCATTGCAGCCCGCTTGAAACGAAAACTCAGGGTGAACGCGTGACGCTGCAAGGTTCTTCGGATTTCGAGCGAGGTGAAATTTGGATTGTAAGAAAAACTTCTATCGGAATACAAAGAAGCAGGAACGTCTTTTAGTCGGAAGTTTTTTCTTGCAGCATCAAAGCATGGGCTCATGCTGATAATAGCGAAGGTTTTTCCAAAATATCCGGTGAACCGGGGAAGCTGCGCTATGAACTGATGCTCGATTATTTCGAGTTGGGGCGGGGCGTTACGCTTGACGCCATGCCGGATGACCCGAACGTTGAGTTGAAGCGAAAGCTGGAGGAAAACAAGAAAGGGATTACTGATTATATCCATTCCCATCTCAAGGTCTATGTCAACGGAGAAGCGGTGGACGGCGAATTGGTGCAAACGGGGCTGGACACAAGAGTAGGACGCTTGTACGCAAACCTGGTTCTTGAATATCCGAACCCGGGCAACTCCGAAGCGGTAGAAGTGGTATATGAAATCTTTTTCGATGATATCGATTCGTTGCACCGCAACATTGCAGCCTTATGAATGGGACGGTAAAGAGGGGAGTATGTCTTCTATGCCGGCGATCGGGAACTGGCTCTCGGAGACACTTGGTTTGTCGGACAAGCTTTGCGGTTTTCCGAACTTGGCTTCCACCATATCATCGGCTTGGATCATATTTTGTTCGTGGTGGCGTTGGTACTGACGTTCAAAACATTCCGGGATGTGCTGAAAACCGTGACCATCTTTACGCTGGCCCACAGTGTGACGCTCGGATTGACTGCGTTTCATGTCATTTCTGTGCCGCCGATCGTTGAACCGCTTATTGCCTTAAGCATTGCTTATGTGGCGGTTGAAAGCTTTATCATCCGTCAACAAAAAGCGCGTCCGTTCGTCGTATTCGGATTCGGGCTCATGCACGGCATCGGCTTCGCCGGCGCGCTCGAACTGACGGGCTCCTTTAAAGCCAGTTCGATGCTTTCGCTTGCCGCTTTTAATATTGGTGTGGAGATCGGACAACTATTGGTTATCGGACTTCTATTTCCGCTTTTGTTCTATATCCGCAAATTTAAATGGTCCGGGCCGGTTCAGGCAGCTGCCATGGTCTCCGTGTTCGACTTCGGATTCTTCTGGTATTGGGAACCTATGCATGCTTATTGGAACGAAGCTTTGAAAGGGGTGATGCGGCTCGGACAATAATTTTTGATTTTGCAACAAGAAACGAAATTGATTTCCAATGAAGAGGAAGACGACATGTGAACAAGACCAAAGAACTTGAGGATAACTCGCCGACGAAGAGCGACTACAAGGATGGCAAAGTCATTGCTGACCTCATTCGCAATGGGAAGTATTCTCCACCAGTACCTCTTAAACTGTCAAAGTTGAAATCTTGAGAATGATCGAGAAAACAGGAGAAAACATTACTTACTTTATATTGGGAGGAATTAATTTGAAGAAAAAGTGGAAAAAAATGAACAAGAAAAAATTGTTTGCCGTCGTTTCAATTGGATCCGTTCTTGTCGGCGCGGGCAGTGTCTATGCCGCATACGATCCATTCGGCACCAAGCTTGTTGGGCGGCAGACCGACGGTTCGGTACTAACCACTACGAACCAGTTAATAACGCCCGCCGGCGACACCATCGAGCAGACCGGCCGCCCAATGGTTCTCAAGGTGCGCCCCGACGGCAAGACTGCCGTCAATATGACATGGGACGGCAAGGGCCAGTTCACCGTCACCGACCTGACCACCTTGAAGGTGATCCAGCAAGTCAACGCGCCAGCGGGTGTTGGCAGCGGCAAGATCTCCTACGGCGGCTTACTGTACTCGCCTGACGGCTCCACCCTGTGGGCGGCACAGACAAAGAACCTGCTGCGCTGGCAGGTGGCCGCGGACGGCACTCTCTCCAACCCCACGTCAATCCCGTTACCAGGCGTGGCAGGCAGGGCCGCGATCCCCTCGGGGCTGGTGTTCACGCCGAACGGTCAGCAGATCCTCGTGACGCTGAACGGCAACAACACCCTCGCGGTGCTCGACGCCGCGACCGGAGCCGTGGTAAGGGAAATCCCGGTGGGCAACGCGCCCCGAGAAGTCGTGGTCATAGGCAACCATGCCTATGTGAGCAACCAAGGCGGCCGACCAGCGACCGCCAGCGACCGTACCAACAACTCGTACGGTACGGCTATTGTGGCTAACAACGAGAGCGGTTCGGCTTCGACGGGCACGGTGTCGGAGGTTGACTTCGAGGCTGGCAAAGAGGTGCTTACTTACAATGTAGGATTGGGACCGTCCGCTCTGCTCGCACATGGCACCGACCTGCTGGTCACCAACTCCAACGACGACAGCGTGTCGGTCATCGACACCGCCAAGCACAAGGTCGCCCAAACGTTCGACGTCAACCCGATCCCGGGCGCGCCGTTCGGCAGCTCGCCGAACGCGCTGGCGATGCTGGACGACACCCATTTTGCTGTGAGCTTGGGCACCGACAATGCCGTGGCCGTGTACGAGTATCAAGGTGCGTCTCAGCCCGCCGCCTTCCAGGGACTTATCCCCACCGGCTGGTACCCTGGTAGTATCGAATTCGTCCCAGCGCTGAACAAGCTGGTGATCGCCAGTCAGAAGGGCATCGGCTCGCTGGGCGCCTTGAGTAAGAATACCCAAGGGCTTGGTACGATGCCTGATATCGGCCATTCGGTTTACTCCAGCATCGGCACTGTCAGCGTAGTGGCGAAGCCGACCTCTAAGCAGATGCATGAATACACGCAGCAGGTATGGAAGAACAACAACTGGAATAATCTCGAGCAGAACAACAAAACCGGTGACGGCAAAGGCAACCCAGTTGCGATTCCGAAGCGTATCGGTGACCCTTCAACGATCAAGCATGTGTTCCTGATCATCAAAGAAAACCGTACCTACGACCAGGTTTTCGGAGATGACAAGCGCGGTAACGGTGACCCGACGCTGGCGCAGTTCGGCCAAATGGTCACGCCGAACGCTCATGCCCTAGCCAAACAAGGCCCGCTGATTGACAACCTGTACACCGGCGGCACGATGTCGGCGGACGGCCACCAGTACTTGACGCAAGCATTCGTTAACGAATATCTTAACCAGTCGATCAGCCATTATACCCGCAGCTACCCGTACAATGGCGGTGACGCGATGGCCTACGCCAAGTCCGGCTTCCTCTGGGACAATGCAATAAAGCACGGTGTAAGCGTACGAAACTGGGGCGAGTACACCAGCAAATTCCAGGATGCGAACGGCAATCCGGACAAGAGCAGCTGGAAGCAGTGGTATCAAGACTCCAAGATCTTGGAGGGCAAGGCGGACGGCCAGCTCCATGTGCCGGTAGGTTTTTATCAGGCTTGGACCGACGTTCCAGGACTGAGAAATATTACCCAGGGTGATTTCCCCGGCTTCCAGATGCAGATCCCGGACCAGTATCGCGCGGACATCTTCATTCGGGACCTGAAGCAGTATGAGAAGGACGGATCGATGCCGCAACTTAACATCATAGAGATGCCAACCGACCACACGTCCGGTACGTCGGCGAACTCGCCGATACCAGCGTCCATGGTGGCCGACAACGACCTGGCTGTCGGCCGCATCGTCGACGAGATCTCGCACAGCAAGTTAGGCAAAGACTCCGCTGTGTTCATAATCGAGGACGATACCCAGAACGGTGTCGACCACACCGACGGTCACCGGAACCCGACGCTGATCTTCAGCCCTTACGCCAAGCGCGGAGAAGTAGTCAGCACCTACTACACGCAGCTTAACGTTGTGCGCACCATCGAGCAGATCCTTGGCATGGCCCCGATGAACCAGATGGACATGGCCGCGATCCCTATGTACGACGCATTTACCGACAAGCCGAACTTCACGCCGTACACGGCCGTGCCCAATTCGTTCCCGCTAGATGTCATGAACCAGCCCATCAGCCAGCTCACCGGAGTGGCCAAAGCATGGGCGGAGTGGTCGAACGGCCAAAACTGGACGAGCGAGGACATGGTCAACATGAATCAGGCAAACCGTGCGATCTGGTACGCGTCGAACAACTTCACTCAACCTTTCCCGGGCGATACCAAAGTTTTGTTCCCCGACGAGGTGCCTCAATGGCAAATCACTAACGAAAAAGACGACGAGTAATCGTTCCCGCGACCAAGGCGCAACAATTCAAACAAAGTAAGTAACCAGTAAGACCGAGGATCAGGTGAAACATATTTTTTCTTGATGGAAAAGAGACCTCTGCCTCCTCATTCAGTATGGATGTGAAAATATCCCCATGTCCCTGAGTTTTGGTGCTCAGGGACATGGGGTTTTCACTGCACTTCATTTAGAACAAGGAGTGGAGAATCGATGAACAGACTACTAGAAGCGACAATGAAACGATCGGTTTTCATTATCACGTCTCTTGTGATCATTCTAATCTGGGGAGGCATATCCGCCTACCAGATGCAGCGGGATTATTTGCCCCCGATCAGCAACCCTACGCTGATGATTTCCGTGCATGCGGAGGATTATCAGGCGGACCAAATAAAGTCTTCCATTTCGGGGTCAATTGAGCAGTCGGTTCGGGTAGTCAATGGTCTTGAAACGATGGAAACGAACAGTTTTGATGGCGGGCTTTTGTTCAGCTTGTACTTTCCTTTAAATTACGATATGGACCTTGCGGAGAGGGATGTGTCTAATGCTTTGGGTCAAGTGTCTTTGCCGGCAGGAGTCGACAAGCCGACAGTTACCCAAGTAAGTACGAGTTCCTTTCCGATCATGAGACTAAGTCTGACAAGTCCGTACGGGAAAGTGGACGAAACTACGCTGCGCTCGACTACTCAGGCTTTAATAACACGTGAACTGAAAAGTTTGTCGGGAGTAGGCGACGTACGCGTAACCGGAGCCGGCAGCAACGGATACCTATTATCGATTCGAATGACGGACATGAGAAATGCTGGTTTGACCATAAATGATGTGAAGCAGTCGCTTACTGCGATAAGCTCGACGTGGGAGCAGGGGAGAATAACCAACAGTCAAGTGTCGATTCCACTCCGGGCTTCCGGTGGGAATCTAAGCGAGCAGGATTTGAACCGACTTCAAATCCGCGGTTCGGACGGACATGCCGTTCCCCTTTCCGCCATTGCGGATCTGTCAAAATCGATCGTCGATCTGCAAACGATATCCCGGACCGATGGAGCGGCCAGTGTCGTTTTCGATGTACTGAAAACTCCATCATCCAATATTACCGATGTATCGCACAAAATCCGCAGCCGGATCCGGGATATTCCGGGGGTTCAACAAGGCGATATCCAGCTGTCTATTCTGTTCGACCAAGGCGAACAGGTAAAATCTTCTTTGTACGGCTTGTTCAAAGAAGGGCTTTTAGGCTGCTTGTTGTCGATGGTTTCCGTTTTACTCTTTTTCCGTAATATACGCTCCACCGTGCTCATTGCTTTGTCTCTTCCTATTTGTCTTTTGGTAACGACTGGACTGCTGAAAACAATGGGAATCAGCCTGAACATTCTTACTGTATCGGGCTTGATAGTAGCGATGGGAAGGGTAATTGACGATACGATTGTCATTCTGGACAACATGTACCGCAAATCTCGTGAGTCTGGAAGGAAAGTGAATTCGGTTCTATTGGCCGAAGCCGTTAAGGAGATGATCCCGGCGATCGCATCCTCCACGGCGACAACCGTTGCCGTATATGTTCCTATTGCTCTTGTCGGGGGCATGATCGGCGCCGCTTTTTCCGGATTTGCATGGTCCGTCGTCATTGCCCTGTTGACATCGCTTTTGGTGGCGGTATTTGTTGTGCCGGCATTTTATCTTGTTTGGCAAAAAGGACGGGCAAACGATTCGGCGATATCCTTCGAACCCGTCTCGCACAGAATGTTAAGCTCAGCTTTTCTGAGAAAAGGAAGGATCATCGTGATAATCGGTTTGATGTTTGTAGTTGCGAGCATCGGAGCGTTTTTCTTGCCGATCAACTTTCTGCCTGTCAGTAAGACCGGGCAAATCAATGCCCAATTGGAGTTCCCGGAAGGGACTTCCTTGCCAGAAATTGATGCGACCGTAAAGCGAATGGAACAAACGTTAAAGTCGGATACGGACATCGCTACATTCTCTTCCGTTCTCGGTTCAACTTTTACGCCTCAGTTTGACGATGTGTTCGACGCTGGCGGGGGTTGGATTCAAGGCGATAATATCGCCAATATCGTGATAGCAGTCAAAAAGAACGTGGATGTTGATGCCGTGACGGCCGACCTGCAAAACCGGCTTGCCAGCTTGTCGGGCAACGCGCTCAGTACCGTAACGAACCAAAATATTGCCGGCGACGATTCACAGCTGAAAATCGACCTTTCAGGGGCGGACGCTGCGACACTCGACCAAGCGGCCTTGCTGATTAGAAGCAGCCTGCAGCTAGTTCCAAATCTCAGCGTCGTGGGTGCCGCGGATGATATAGAGGTTCTTCCCAAATACCAAGTAGTATTGAAACAGGATGTGTTGGATCGGACAGGAGTCCAAGCTTCGGAGGTCTATGAGCGGATCCGGGAATATTTATCCGAAGGGACAAGGATCGATGTGAAGACGGGAAATCAGGAAACGATCCCATTTTCAATCCGTACCGATATCTTGTCGAAAATCGGAGCCTCATCCTCTGCGATGATGGATCCGGGAACGGAAATCCTTACACTGCTGGGTAAAGAAGTATTCAAAGGAAAAGACGGTCGCGACGTCCGGATGGACGAACTGGCATCGCTGACCCCAATAAACGGACAGTCCGTTATTCGGGAACGCGAAGGTCGGCCTTTCTCTGTCGTGACGGCGAATATCACTTCAAGGGATATAGAGAAGGTGGCCGAGCAGGTGAGAGACTCAGTCAAGCAATTGGCGTTGCCTCCAGGCGTTCATTACTCGATTAACGGGATTTCAGCCCAAGTGAATCAAATGATTGTTGAAATGGGCATTGCTTTGTCCGTTTCCGTTTTGCTCGTTCTGCTTATTCTAAGCATCGTATTCCGCGGCCTTAGGGCGCCGCTGATCGTACTGGTCTGCATTCCTCTTGCTTTTATCGGCTCCGTAATTGGCATGCTGATGACAGGAGGAGAGTGGAATCTGGCCGCGCTTATCGGATTGTTGATGCTTTCCGGAATTGTGGCCACTAATGGAATCGTCCTTGTAGATAAAATAGAGCGTAATCTGGCAAATGGGATGAAACCAGAGGAAGCAATTCTGCAGGGAACGACATCCAGAGTACGTCCGGTTTTGATGACGGCCGTAGCGACCGTTTTGACTTTGCTCCCTCTGTGCTTTTCTGGCAGCGGAGATACCGTCGTTTCCCAATCCCTCGGAATCGTCGTCGTGTGCGGCATGGTCAGTTCCACCATGATCAGTTTGCTGGTCATTCCTATCCTGTATGAATGGCTCTATAACCGACGGACTTTGGCGGTGAGAAAAAAAGAGCTCAGCTCCCAACTGGTCGTTTCCCGGTAAGCGTGCAGGCTTCGGATCGGCATAACATAAAGTGCCGACAATAAATATTTGCTAAAAACCTATTTTTCAGGCTTCAGATCGTTGAGATAACCCAAAGAAAGCTTTTCTCAACGATCTGGCCCACGCTTCCTCTCGGCTTCATGCTACCATCGTTAGGATGGAACCTACCGGTCATTTACTGGCTATCCTTTGCTAAATGGCTCGAACGAAACCAATTCGAAGCCGTTCTCATCAATCCTCATAGCATGGAATCCACAATTCATGTCCTGATTCTGAAAAAGTGATCACTTTTACGTTTGTTAAATAAATTTGTATTTCTCTGCTTCTGACTGTTTCAATATTGCCTGTTCAGTCCCCCCTCTGAGTACCAAAACAGGACATTGAATCCGATCTAATACCTCCCAACGACTTATTTCCTTCGATTCTTTCTTCAAAATTTTGTACAGAGCTTCGTCTGGTGCGTAAATGCTCTTCCCTTCGTTCACACCGGTGATAGCTCTCAATCATTTTTTGATCGTGTAAAAATGCCATCAAGTTTTGACTGAACTGTGACCCACAAGAAGGACACTTTGAAAAAAGTGACCCTCTTCTTGTGGGTCATTTGTGTTTTAATCAAGGTAAGGGTGGAGGAGCGAGACGAAAATGGGGAAACAGAAACGAGTAGTTTTTACAGAAGAGCAGAAGAGGAAGTTGGAGGCGAACTCCAACGTACAGCATGTGACCGAATCGGCCACCACGTACACGCTGCATTTAAGCTGGCAGCGCTGCAAGCCTACAACGAGGGACAGACGCCTTCCGAGATCTTTATTCGGGCCGGTTTTGATCTGGATGTTATCGGTCATAAGAAGTCCAAACACAGCTTATAAAGGTGGCGTGACACCTTCGATCGGTACGTTGAAGAAGGGCTCGCCACTGATCGACGGGGCAAAACAGCACGAAACGCAAGCCGTCAGAACTATCCTAACCTGCTTAAACGCCAGTCATTGAAACAATGGAACGATGAGCCCTATGATTTTGCGATATTACTTAGTGAGAAACGCTGTTTGATTTTTGGGGTGCCGACCCTTGACAATGGAACCGAACGTCCTGCAGCTTTCTATTATGCTGGGGGAACAGATATGTCAGATAACTCAGATAACCCCTATCAATTTTGGCCGCTATATGATCGGACGGAAAAGTATAAATCTGGAAAACTTACAATGTGGCCATTTGATCATTATGAAAGTATGGGGTATGAGATTTAGTTGGAGATATTCATATCCGGGGAAAAAGAGTTGCATTTTTTGTGTCAGAAAGCATACTTTTTGAAATAGTCAAAAACTCTCCTAAAAATACATGTCAAAAACTATAAAAATAACTATTGAAATATTTCACGTTTTGTTTATAGTTATTGACATACTAAAGTATTTCAAAAGGGGGAGTGTCTTTATGAAATTTGGATACGTAAGAGTGTCATCCAAGGACCAAAATACAGAACGTCAGCTGAAGAAAATGCACGAGCTCGGAATTGAGGAACGATACATATTTGTTGACAAGCAAAGCGGCAAGGATTTTGACAGACCCAAATACCAGGCAATGAAAATGATGATTCGAGAGAAAGATTTGGTTTATTTGGATGCCCTTGGTCGTCTTGGCCGTGACTATGATGGAATTATCCGCGAGTGGAGAGACATTACAAGAGAAGTAAACGCCGACATCATCGTCTTGGAAAATGAGTCCTTGTTCGATAGCCGCAAATTCAAAACAATGGGTGATTTAGGAAAACTGCTTGAAGATCAATTCCTTTCCATGCTTTCTTATGTAGCTGAACAAGAGCGTAAGAAGATCAAGCAGCGTCAGGCGGAAGGGATCGAAGTGGCTCTTGGAAGAGGGGTTCGATTCGGTAGACCAAAGCAGGGGGTCACGGAGGATTTTAAGAAGGTTTATCATGAATGGAAAAGTGGTGGGATGACTGCTGTGGCTGCGATGAAGCAATTGGGATTGAAACCCAACACATTTTATCGCCGTGCAAAGGAATTAGTGAAGAACGGGTAGCATTCCTATTACGAAGAAAATGAGGTTAAGTTGACCAGATATTCCAAGAAAACCGAAGAGAAAAAAGAAAAGCCGCTCTCACAAGAGAGCGGTTTATGAGATTTAAAAGATTCGTGTAAATATCGGTTTATTTTTTGGATTCAGGGTACGGTTGGTTTCCTTTGGTTGCCAACCAGATCGCACGGTTGAGTTTATCATTATCAGCGGCATCCGGTTGAGAGAAGTCCATTTGTTTAGAAACTTCGGCCATCGGTGCATTTTGCCCGTTGATGGCATCCAGTGGATAGGTCGGTTGTACAACCGAATAAGGTGCAAAGTTCGGACGATTCGAGAACGCATTCAGCATCGGAATCGCCGAAGCGTCAAACTGGGTCATCGTCTTCATACCCAAAATCATTTCAATTGAGCGATACATTGACATCTGATCGTAAAGGGTACTATCCACTTTCCCTATTTGTGTATACGGACTGATGACGAGAGCTTCCGTACGATGTGCATCGACGTGATCCGCCCCATTTTGGGCATCATCTTCTGAAACAAAGATCGCTGTATCTTTCCAATACTTCGAATGACTCACAATATCGACCAGTTTTCCAAGGGCAAGGTCGTTTTGCGCCACATAGGCTGAAGGTGTGGGGTGGCCCGGCGTTGTACCTTCGGTATGATCGTTCGGTAGCAACATCATTTCAAGCTGCGGCAAGTTGCCGTTTTGTTCAAACTGTTTGAACTCCTTCGCCCATTCGTCTACACGCTGAACATCGGAGACTTTGAAGTTGAAACTTGGATATTGTGGATCTAAATTGTTTCCCATGCTTGGATCTCTTGGCGTCGCGATTCCCGTCTTCTGATCAAAATTTACAAGCTCGCCATAATCACGGAACGATACACCAGAATTCATGGCATTGTTCCATAAATACCCTTGGCTTACTTTGGTCGCTTCATCATCGGTCCCGGCTTTACGGCTGGAGTAATGTGCGAGCCAGCTTTTCTCCGAATAATCATTGGATATCGCCTGATCCATCCATGGATGTCCTTGCTCACTGACCTCTCCATCCGCATAGAAGTTGTCAAGAGTTACAAACTGATTCGCAAGCTTGTGCAGGTTCGGAGTTACCTGTTTGCCAAACTGCGTTAAAGACGGATCGCCATTGCCTTTCCCCAAGTCTCCAAGCACTTGGTCGTATGTGCGATTCTCTTTAATGACGTAAATCACATGTTTAATCGGAGATTCTTGAGCGGCAGAACGAGGTATAGGCGAATTTTTTTCACTTTTTTTGTCCCTTTTTGGGTCGTATACCGGGTTGTTATCATCAACTTGTTTTGAATACTTCTTTAATTGCTGATCATTGGGCACATCAATGAAGGACATAGTGCCTTGAATCATATTTCCAATATATTGATGTTGAGGGTTCGGGCCGGCCCCCAGACCTTTGGCGTTAAGCACCATGAGCTGCTTTCCGTCATCCGTCAGGTATACGCCCGTCGGATACCAAGCGGTAGGGATAAGACCTTTCACGGACGGGGAGGAATGGCGGCTTGTCCCATTACCCAGGTCGACTACGGCAATATCGTTATTTCCAGCATTGGCCACATACAGTGTTTTTCCATCCTTGCTAACCGTAAGAGCATTCGGAGTGCTGCCTGATGGCGCATTGCGGTACGGAGAGAGGGAAATGGTTTGAACCACTTGCTGCTGGTTCGGGTCGACAACAGAAACATTATCGCTATCCGCATTGGCTGCATAGATAAATCCGTTCACCGGATTCTC
This sequence comes from Paenibacillus solisilvae, assembly GCF_042656405.1. Classification (NCBI taxonomy): domain Bacteria; kingdom Bacillati; phylum Bacillota; class Bacilli; order Caryophanales; family Paenibacillaceae; genus Paenibacillus; species Paenibacillus solisilvae. The sequence continues at coordinate 22,869 of NZ_JBHSOW010000014.1, forward strand.
GGCCAGAGCATTCGGATGCAGTCCAACCGCAACGGTTTTCTTAACGCTTAAATCTTTTGCATTCAGGACGGTGATGCTGCTCTCACCCCAGTTGCTCGCGTATAACGTGCTTCCATCGTTACTGAGAAGTACCGTATACGGGGCTTGCCCGACTGGGGTAGTCCCCTGGATTTGGCCTGTCGTGAGGTCAATGCGGGAGACGGAGTTATTTAAGTTGTTCGCGGTATATAAGAATTTTCCATCTGGGGTGATCGCAAGTCCCTGCGGATAAAATTTGGTGTTGTTTGCATCTTTCATGAGAATAGGGGATTGCTCGGTAAGAGTCCCGTTATTGAACTGAAAAACGCGAATTTTGTCATTGCCGCTCGCAGAAGCGTACAATGTTTTACCATCTGGGCTGAAAACAACGCCAAGAAAGAGCGTTTCTGGACTTGTGTAAGGAATCGTCTGCATGACCTTTTGCTGGGCAATGTCAACGACCTGCAGGGCTTGGGTGCCTTGTCCGTCGTTGGATACCACCATAAACCGGTGATCCGGGCTGATGGCTGCACCCATCGGGAAATCGCCCAATGTCAGCTGTTTACCCGCAGGTGACAAAAACCAACCGTGAGGGGTGACCCCTGTGTTGTCCGACTGCGGGCCTGCCAAAATATTGTAAGAAGCTGCCATGGCTGTTCCGGATCCGACTACCGTTACCGCCAATACAATGGCAGCCATCTTTTTACTGATTTTTTTCATAAGTTCGCTCCTCCTTTTTTTAAAAACAATTTCACAGCAGTTTTGTTTTGACTGCCTCCTTTTACCTCCTTTTCTATAAAATAACTGCTGATCCGTCTAAAGAATAGCACAAAATAATAGAACAAAAATGAGAGGTCTGTTAAGAAAAACGCGACATTTGTACTATGGGGTTTCATCGACTTTCAAAATAATGATAGTACAGCCACCACTACTTATTGAAAGAATAAAGCGGGATTCACAGAAGGGATGAGCACTCGTTAGGCCATCTGAGCAGACCAGCCGGCAGTGGGGCATCTAGCTTCATGTTCCCCGCCATACGGTTAGCTCATGATTTAGTGGAAGCTGGTTATGCGCTGCAACGAGTAGCCGATATTTTAGGTCATGCAAATATCAATTATACCCGCGTTTATACGAAGTCCAGCAGCCAGGAACGGAGAGAAGCCTTAGACAGCCTTTCGTCAATCCAATGAAAAGGGGAGATCATTATGGAAGCAGGAAACGTTCACGCAATCGCAATGGCTTATCAAATTGCAACCTTAACCTATCCGAGTTTTGAGGTCATCGAACTTCTAAGACCGCTTCCATTTTAACGCGTATTAGAGTTGTTATTAATCCTGAGACAATACCCGCGGCCGGTAAAGTCACCTTTAAACTTCTTCGGAGAGCGATACACGAAAATTGGAGCGCAGAAACCATGCCAGAGAAAGTAAACCGGCACATCGAGTATGTTGAAGAAAACTTCTATGTGCGTAAGGGATATTCAATCGATGAAGCCAGAGAAATCGTGCAGAAAAGACGGCGACAAGGTGAGTAGATAGAAGGATTTATTTTTAATCTGTATCAGGCCAATGGCTAAGCTATTCCAGCTAATAGCTTGTCAATATTTAATTATTAATGGTCCATTCATAAGGTGGTATACTTAAAAAAGGGCATGGGAAAGAACCGTCCTACATAGCAAAGACGGTTGATCCATATATATCCATTTCTCGCTTCTTACTCTAAACGGAACGCTTCTTTAGTAGTCAAGATAGCAAAAATCCAGTTATGAGTTTATTCACACAAGCAATTATCGCTACTTTGAACAGCTTTCCTTCAGCACGTTTCTTATCGTAATAATCTCTTAGTTTTTTGTTTCTATTACTACGAATTCCACATCGTACCGCTTGGTACAGGGCAGTACGTAGCCTTCTGGAGCCATGCTTAGTTATTTTATTGATGGTTGCTGTAAATTTGCCTGAAGAAAAAACACTTGGATCTACATCGGCAAAGGCCACCAGCTTCTTTGCGTGATCGAACCGATCGATTTCCCCAATCTCAGCTAAAATTGTTGCAGCAATCTTAGTGCCAATACCGGGTATCGATTGGATTAAATCATATTCAAGTAACTCTTCAAGCCAGGGCTTCTATCGATTTATTAAGGGTTGCTAGATGATCCTGGTATTGAAGAAGCAATTGGATGAGCAGCTGCATGGAGATCAAATGGCTAGGGTAGGCCGTCTCCTTAAAGGGATTTCGCATTGCTGCAGCTACTAAAAATTGAGTGCGTTCCAGACACCACAAAGCGGATTTGCCACGTCCCGTAAGGCGCTGGATGGTTGCAGTAATCTCCTTCTCAGTCATTTCCAAGACCTCTTTAGACGTGGGGTGCACGGCCAGAAACCGAAGGGAAACTTTTGAATAAAGGTCACCAAAGACGCCATGGTATTCAGGAAAAACCTGATCCAGAATCGCTTGGAATTGGAGCTTCACTTGAACATACATACCCGTTAAAGACTCATGCTGGCGCGTGAGATAGCGTAAATTCATGAGATGCTGGCCCCGTTTTTTAAAGGGCTCAAACTCTTCTTTATAAAATAGTGTCCCTAAAAGATGGGCATCAGCAGCATCCGTCTTCAACCGTCGCAAATTGGTTTTCTTGGCGTTATGGGAGATTAAAGGATTAATAACAATGTACAAATACTGGTGTTCATCCAGAAACTGAATAATAGGGCTATGATAATGTCCTGTTGCCTCCATAACGATGGAGGGGCGCATCCCTGAAGCTACTTCAACGCCTCTAATGAAACGTAGAAACGACCCTAACCCCTCAAGGTCATGATTAAACCTGAAGATCTTTCCGTGAAGAATTCCACGATCTAAAAAAGCTTGTGCATGGCTCTCTCCCTTGGACACATCCAACCCAATCACTGGATTCATACCATCCTCCCGAAGCAAATTCACCGGTAACCCCTAACCTTCTTGTCTTCCACACTATCGCATGTGATACGGGATCTACGTCCCAACCAGCCTAACCATGGTTGAACAAGTAGGGGGAATGAACGGAATAGCTCTCGGGATCTAAGTCCCACGGGCAGAAACGTTCGATTCCCGGCTACCGCAATCTTACGGCCACACAAAAAAAAGGTCGACCAGAAAGTAAAATGTACCCTATAGAGTGGACACTTGAAAAAGGTCTGCCCTATAGGGTACTTTTTGTATAACTTATAAAATAGAGAAACCGGAGAAAATTATCAAATGCCAAGAAACTATTTTACCCAGAAAGAAGTAGAATATCTATCCACTAATCCTTATGTCAAATCTGTAAGTAGCAAGGAGATTACGTATACAGATGAGTTTAAAAGAATTTTTATAGCTGAAAATAAAACAGGAAAATCACCAAGACAGATCTTTGAGGAGTATGGTTTTGATGTCGAAGTTATAGGTATTGTCAGAGTAAATAGAGCTGCCCATAGATGGCGTACTGCTTTTAATAAATCAGGAGTGTTAGGCCTTCAGGATATGCGTAAGAGAAATTCTGGGAGACCGATCAAGAGAGAGCTTACTTTAGAAGAAAGAAATGCTCGATTAGAAGCACAAATTAAACTGTTAAAAGCCGAGAATGAATTACTAAAAAAGTTAGACATCCTGGAGAGGGGGCTGCAGGAAAACGAGTAAAAGTCACTGCTGAACAGAAATTCCTTCTGATTCGTTCAGTAATTGAAAAGTACGAGCTTAAGAATATGGTCAGTTTCTTATGCAAAATTTCAGGAGTTTCGCGCTCAGGTTATTATAGTTACATTTCTTCAGATTCCCAGGAAAGAAGAAACAAACGGGAAAAAGAAGACTTAATCCTTAAAGGGAATATTTTAAAAGCCTTTCATTTTAAAGGTCGGAAAAAAGGTGCTCGACAGATTAAGATGACCTTAGAAGGACAATTTCAAATTACGTATAACTTGAAACGGATTCAAAGAATTATGAAGAAGTACAAGATAATTTGTCCTATAAGAAGAACTAACCCGTATCTGAAAATGTTGAAAGCTTCTCAAGAACACTCTGTACTCCCGAACTTATTAAACAGAGAATTTAAACAGGAAGTTCCAGGAAAAGTATTACTCACCGATATTACATATCTCTATTATGGTAATGGCCAGAAGGCTTTTTTATCTACCATTAAAGACAGTTCAACGAATGAAATTCTTGCCTATAATGTTTCCAATCGAATGACATTAGATTTAGTAACGGATACATATTAGTAAAGTTGAAGAGGAATAAACGAGTAAAGTTTGCAGCAGGTGCAATTATCCATTCTGACCAAGGGGCACACTATACAAGTCCCACTTTCCAAAAATACGTACGAAAATTAGGGCTTGGACAATCAATGTCAAGGAAAGGCAATTGCTGGGATAACGCTCCACAGGAGTCCTTCTTTGGTCATTTCAAAGATGAAGCTTATATTAAACCCTGTAACACCTTAGAAGAACTTAAAAAGGAAATAAGAGATTATATGACTTACTATAACAATTTCCGTTACCAATGGAATTTAAAGAAGATGACCCCTGTAGAATACAGAAATCATCTTCTTTGTGTAGCCTAACCTTTTTTAAATGTCCTTTACATAGGGTACATTTTAAAGATCTGGTGACCTCATAATACGAACGGGCAGATTTGCGTAGTAAATCGTGCACTAATATATGGTATGATGGTTTTAGAAAGACGTCGATGTATCCAGATATAGAAGCTGATCATTAGTTCAGAAAGCGAGGCTGAATTATGAAGTTCATTTTACGTCAGCTCGCATTTATCGTCGTTATCATGAGTTTGTTATCACTCTTCACTGGTTGTACGGATGGCAATAACAATAATGAGTTTACCGAAATAGGAAATGGCTTAGCCAAGAGTCTCAATCAACTAAGGGACGAACCTGGTATTACTCTTACAGGGTTTTCAAGTAATCCTGATAAAAATTTATTCAACGTAGGAATTGGCATTGACCCTAACAAAATAACAACTGAACATTTGAAGCAAGCTTTCGATTCCTATCTCAAGAACGCTGCTTCGTATACTCACGTGAAAGACTCAACGAAAATGCTGGAACCCTACAATTTACGCATTGAAGAGCTTGGCGTCGACAAGGATAAATTTCCTGTTATAGCTGTAAAAGACGCTGGTTCTAACGAAATTAAATGGAATGAAATAAAGTACGCTGATAAAGAAAAATCTGCAAAGGCAATATATTTAGTTCCAAAAAGTGGTGCTCAACTTACTTATGCCGAGTTAAGAAAACACCCCGAGATAACTGTCGTATATAATTTCAAAGATTTAAAAGACAGAACCAGTGAAGGTGTGGCAATTTGGATTGATAAAGGTGCCATAAATCTTGTGGAACAAAAGTGGTTACATCAAGACCCTCAAAGATACAATCCACTGGTGGTAATTGGGTATAGTGATGCTTTATATTCTTTTAGGGAAAAAATATCGGGTTTCGGCATTCAGGGACCTCATATTGATTGGAGTAAGCAAAAATTAAATGGGGGTTAGTATCTGGAAGCTAAAAGAAGCAACTAACACCTCTACCTCTGCATTCATGAAGGGATATGATGTACCTTTGAGTGTAGAAGGTATTCTTTTAAAATCAAATATGCTTCTTGAAAATCAATACCCAGAATAAATCTTATTGAAGTAACGGGCACTTTAGTTTAACGATGGAGCAGTTTGCCGCGGCAACTGCTCCTTACTGTTTATTAAGCTAAAGGGCAGATTCAAGCAACTTACCAGGTTTATCCCGATGGATCTGCGGTGCGCAGAGAATTGTTCTTCGAATTCCGGGTAAAATAACCAAAAATGAATTGAGGCTAAGTAATGAAAATGATTCTCTTGTCCATCATGATCTTGACCGCTAATAGCTCACTATGAAAAAACAGGCGGCAGTTTCGGAACGGATTATCTCAAATCGAACAAAAGGATTTAAGCGTATCAACGGACCTGTCTGTTACTGACAAAGATATCAGGCTCACTGTCGAGGATATATTTTATGATGGTATCCAAATTGTTGTCAGTTATGAGGTTGAATATCTTAAAAAGAAGGAAAAGATAAGCGAAGAAGACGCAGCTGTCTATTACGATCTCAAAATTGAAGGAGCACGGCCAACTATGATTTCCACTCATGTATTTACTATTACCGGGGACCATACCTTCGTAGGGACAACCGTGATCAATACTTCGCCTCTGCCAGAGCATCCAAAATTGAACATGCTTGTCAGTCGGGTGGCAAAAACGGATGGTACGTGGAATGTTTCGATTCCTTTATCGATGGAAAAGATATCTAACCATATTAAAACATTCCGTCCGCAAATATCAGCATCTATTGGAAACAAGAAATTTACCATAGAAAAGATAATTTCAACTCCGGTGACGACTCAATTCCTGATTAAAACAAAGTACACAGGAGAATTGTTTTATACACTTAAAGACGATAAAGGATTGCCTTTTGTGCCAGCAGGGGGAGGAATGGGAGGAGGTGGAGAAGAGCTTGTGAATTTTGGTCCTCTTTCTGCTGCCAACCCCAAGCCTCAGTATATAACTTTGGTAGTTCATGAAAAAAAATGAGTCGACGATGGAAGTGAAAATTCCATTAGAGTGGTAACTTCTATTATTGCCGATACCATAACCGGCAGTCCGGTTTATCAAGGGACGATTGCTCTCAAGGAACCAGGTCGATGTCCCGTGAAGACGGTCCGTGATTTGATGATTAATTGTTTGTAGTAAAGTGAGATTTAAGGGGATCCCTTTATGGACTCTTATCGAAATTGCAACTGTCCTACGGGAATACGAAAGCTATTGTTACCAGATTTCGTATTACCTGCTGCAGAAAGAAAGCAGCGCAATCGAAGCGGCGAAGCAAGCGCTGCTGGAGCTGGCGCGCACTCCCTGCTTCATGACTGAGTCCGCGGAGGAGCGGCAGCGGCACGCGAAGCTTACTGCCGTTAAACATGCTTTAACTGTCAATTGAATCGTGTGATTCAATTTGATGAAGGTGTTGGTTGCTGTATGCAAGTACATTTTTGTGCGAAAGCGCAAGGAGCAGAACTTTCCATCAATTCATTTGATTATTGAGTGATCAAATCGTTGAATTGAGGTACGGATACCATGGTTCAACGATGCCGCGGCGAACCAGTCCTTTGAGGGGAGGGCACTGAAATTCACAGCCTAGTATTTGGATACTGCCGAGATCAATGTCTCGGCAGTTATTTTTGTCGCTTCAGTTTAACTAATCACCGCGTTAATGTAGTATAATATAGTAACATTACTACCGGTGAGGTGCTCTATGCTAGGACCTAGGACAAACGGGAAGAAAACCATTATGTGCACCGGGGTTCATAGATGAAGTAAGTGAAATCGTCCAGAAGAGCCGACGTGAAGGAAAATAGATCAATAAAAAAGTCCTCGTGTTGAAGGGCTTTTTTCATGCGTTCGATCTTTAAACCAAATTATGGAAATTATAAAATGGAGAGTAAGAGAAAGAAATGATGGGAAGAGATAGCTTAATAACGTATAGGATCACACCGATTAGCAGCAGTGAAGAGCAGCATCAGGGATACTATAAAGCATTGGTTGAAAATGGAATCCCGGTTAAAAGTCAATATATCCATATTATAAAAAAATGAAATATTGCAATAATTTAACTGACAACGTTCAGTTTACGACGGCAACCAGCATCGATTCTTTAAAGGCATTGGTGACACGCTTTGCTAATAACAAAGAGATCACTAAAGCCGATGTTACCACTAATCTGCTGGCTAAATTGGCAAACAACGATCTGAAAGGCTTTATGAATGATGTGAAGGCTCAAAGCGGGAAGAGCATCACAAGCAAAGCGGCTCAATATTTGCTGCGAGACGCTCAATATTTATTGACACAAAAGTAGAGCAATTCAAGAGTTTGAAACTAAAAGAATAAACGCAGATGTCATCACATTAGCGAAATGTAGGATGGATCGGTAATGAAACGGGGGGAGATCAATTTTCTCCCCCTCATCGATTTGGACGATTAATGGTACCAAAGGTGTAATAAAGCTGCATTTCCCAATTGACCTAATTGCTGTTCATTATCATATTATCATCTAGGAGCTAATACGCATGCCATCCACAATTTCTCGACTCAGTCTTTTCGTCGTAACGGCAATTTGCTTTCTTCTTATCGTATTCATTTTATCGACAATCGACATTTCCCAGCTATCCTTCAATTCGACCGAGCAACTTCAATCCTTCAAAACATTGTTCATAAGCATTTTGTTGGAAGCGATCCCGTTCATCTTGCTGGGCGTTTTGCTTTCCGCCCTGATTCAAAGCTTTGTCTCCGAGCAAATGCATCAAAGACGAATATATTGGCATTTCGCAGGATGAGAAGAACGAAGTCTTTCAAAATGTGAATTTGTAAAGGGCGATGCGGCATGATCGTACCAGCCGTCGGAATCGTCATAAGCAATGATAAAGGCTGTGTTTCCACTCCGGCAGTTTTTGCAAATGATTAATGGTGTCGACAACGAAATGCTGTTCGTTCAGCGGATCGGAATATCCGGCGTGGCCGTCTTGATGCTTTCAGATAACTTACGGCCGGAAAATTGCCTGCGTCCGCCGCACTCCAAAAGTCCTGCTGATCGTACTGATGGTTCGCTTGATCCGTTTTGCCGACCATATTTACCGAAGACGACGGCAAATGATCCGGATTCGAAGTCGATTTGTAATATTGGAACGGTTGATGGTGATTAGCCGCATTCGGATTGTGCGCGAGTCAAACCGTTGACTTTGGGCGTATTCGGCAAAGCAGCGGCTCACCCGAGGGGTTGGCTGCGTTCGGATTTGTACCAAAGTAGTGGTCAAAGGAAACATTTTCTTGGAAGATCACAACTACATGTTTAATAGGTGTTGTCGTATCCGATTTGTCTGCGTTACATTTTATATCCGGTTAACAAATGGGTGATATCCTTAGAAGGTGTTAAGAAAATTAGAAAGGTAGTGGGGAAATGAAAAGATTGAAACCGACGAAGCTTATAGCACCCGCTTTGGGACTTGCTCTATTAGTGCCATCGCTTTTTCCCGGTGTCGCTCAAGCAGAGGCAAGTAAGAAGATTAAATCAATAGAATTCATAGGTATGGCGGCTCCTGTAACAGCGGAGGACATGGCCAAAGCATATTCGGGAGCATCAGTTCATGTTACTTTTACGAACGGGACTGTACAAAACTTTCCACTGTCATATAAAACGTTGTTTAAATCTAACGATGTCATTAACGGAACACCAGCAGGACTAGCAGTTGATGTTTATGGAAAACCGATCATGGATAACAGTGTTCCCGATAAGCCCGTGCCTTATGTATCCGACGGGCCGGACTCCAACAGTCTGCTCAGCGTTAAAGGCGCCAAAAAAACTGAGCTTGGTGGAAATCCGCTTTCGCTGCTTACTCATTATGAATACATCACACGCGACAATGCTGGCCAAGGCGCTTACGGCATGATCCCGGCATCCATGAGCTTGAGCACGATCGACCAGAACAAAAAGAACGGTGAACTGAAAGTTACGAATGTGAAAAAGGTCGACTTTTCTGCTGTAGGGGGCTTATGGATTCCTTGTAATGGGTCTTTAACGCCTTGGAACACTCATCTTAGCAGTGAAGAATACGAAGCGGATGCTCGTGCGTTCGAAAAAGATGCTAAGCAAACTTATGTCGGATCTTTCACAAAACACTATTATCAAGATGACAATAAAGTCGGAAATCCTTACGCCAACGGCTATATCCCTGAAGTGACGGTACACGCGGATAACACGACATCGGTTGTAAAGCATTACAGCATGGGACGCTTCTCTCATGAGCTGGGTAAAGTTGCTCCGGATCGCAGAACGGTGTTGTTCGGCGACGACGGCGGAAATACGATGATGTTCATGTATGTTGCTGATAAAACTGAAAACCTTTCTGCAGGAACGCTTTTTGCTGCAAAATGGTTGCAAACGAGTGACAAAGACGGCGGAGCAGCTGATCTTCAGTGGATCAAACTTGGACATGCTTCCGACAGTGAGATCAAAACTTATATCGATAAAGGCATTAAATTTAGCGATATTTTTGATACAGCGGATAAAGACACTGAAGGATTTACGAAAATCAAAACGTACCCAAGCGGTAAAAACGAGTGGTTGAAAGTCAAGCCAGGTATGGAAAAAGCGGCAGCATTTATGGAATCCCGCAGATATGGTGCTGTTCTAGGCGCTACTTCCGAGTTCAACAAAATGGAAGGCGTGACCGTCAACGAGAAAGACAAAAAATTGTATATTGCAATGTCTTATGTTGAAAAGAGCATGGAAAAAGACGCTAAAGGGGAAGACCCAGCAGATCATATTCAGCTTCCGAAAATGAAATCTGGTGCAACCTACGAGCTTTCCCTGCAAGGCAGCCAGAAAGATTCGAGCCAAGCTGTTATTAACAGCAACTATGTTCCTGCAACGATGAAGGCGTTGATTATCGGTGAAGATCTGGCCAAAGCAGATGAGAAAGGCAATACGGCTGCAGTTGATAAAGTGGCAAACCCGGACAACATTTCTTTCTCGCAAAATCTAAGAACATTATTTATCGGTGAAGACAGCGGCATGCATGCGAATAACTTCATGTGGGCTTATAACGTGGATACTAAAAAACTGTCTCGCATTATGTCCGTTCCAGCAGGTGCAGAAGCAACCGGGCTGCAAATGGTCGATGATTTGAACGGATTTAGCTATATTATGAGCAACCTTCAACATCCTGGTGATGAGATGATTATTCCTGAACCGTTGAAATCTGAGGTAGACAGCTATATCAATAAATTCTGGGATAACAAAAAGGCAGGTTCGGTAGGATATATTAGCGGACTTCCTTCACTTGCTAAGTTGACTGGTTCTAATGGGAACATTAATAATGATAACCATAATGAAAGAAAAAAAGGCCAAGTTGTTGTACGTGAAGTTGCCGAAGCCAATGGCGCCAATTTGAAATGGAACCAAGCGGAGCGCATCCTTACGGTTACCCTGAACGGAAAAATCCTTTCTATCAACACGAAAACTAGTGAGGTTACGATCAACGGGAGCAAAGTCCAGCTGCAGGGTAAAGTGGCACTGGTAAACGGTAGAGTATTGTTTCCTGCAGATATCATGGATGAGTTTATTAAACAGTAATCAATAAAAGAAGTACAAAGAACTGCCAGCGAGTTATCATCTGGCAGTTTTTTGTATTCGTTAAGGCAAATGGCAATCATGCATGAAGCCGGGCTGTAACTGCACACGTCATGTCGTTCAATTTATAAGTGAACGTCAAATAGGCCCCGTTCTGACCGCTAGGTGGGGCCTATTTGACGTTTACAGGTACAGATATGTCATTAAGCTCCCGTGGAAGAACGCAATTACTTCCATAATTTGTGGTGTCGCGTGAGCGAATCCGGTACATGACTAAGGCGGCCACTGCGGTTCAGGAACCTGCTAGCTTTTGACTTGCACTTATAATTGATCTAAACCTTTACATGGTATTTCCTCCACTTGTTCCAATCGAAGATCATTTGTAACAAAAACATCCGCTTGTGCAATGATGGCGGATGCGATCACAAGCGCATCCGGTGTTTTCATTCCGTATTTTCCACGTAGAAAAGCGGCCCGTTCGGCAACCGTATTGTCAATGGGCACAACCGAAAGATTTGGGAAATGGGCGAAAAGCAGCTTGTACTGCTTCTCTAAAGCCAGATTCCCATCCCGAATCGGTTTCACGAGGATCTCGGTCAATGAAATGGTCGAAGCAACGGCTGAATACGCTCCTTCCTCAATTTGCTCGAGCAGCCACTTAGCTTTCTCACCAAATTCAGGATGTTGCTCAAACACATAAATAAAAATGTTTGTGTCCAACGCGATTTTCTTAAATGAAGAGGGGGAGGAGGCATTCACCAGTTTTCTCGCTCCTTCCGAACATAGTCATCACTTGGTTCATCCGTCCATAACTCTTTTCCAAGTCCCCAAAGTTTGTCGGAAAATGATTTTGGCTTTGGCATCACAATGATTTCGTCACGAACCTCATCATACTGCCATAACAGTTTATCACCAACTGACAATTTTGCTTTCACACGTATTTCTTCAGGGATTGTAATCTGATACTTCGTCCGAATTTCGCTTTCCAATTTCAATATATGCTCCATATCACACCATCCTTTATTTCGTCTTACTACTATTCATTTTATCACACTTATGATGATTTAATTCAACCTTTAAACCAGAGGACAAGACACGTCACAGAATATCCCTTCTGTGCTCTTAATTGTGCTATAATGACGATAATAGGACACTCAGGGAGGTGCTTAAATGAGACAAAACACGACACGGAAGAATTTTTCGGTCTATGATCCTGAGGAGGACCGATTGACGCTTTGGAAAGAGCGCTACATGGGGATGGAAATATCAGGGGACCGGAAGCGAGAAGTCGAAAAAAAGATTGATCTGCAGCTGAGCCGGTTCATTGACTTCTTTCGGGACCGGTACGGATATGAAAAAGTAACGGCTGTTGTAAAACGGGATGTTACGGCGTGGTTCGAGCAGCTGTATAGTCCACCCGAAAAGGGAGGGGAGGGATATGCGCCGGCCACCGTGAACAATCACCAGGCTGCCCTCTCACGGTTTATGAAATGGCTTCGGGTTCGTGCACCTCAACTGCTGTCGGAAGATCCCACCAAAGGGATCCGTGAGATCATGCTGCCGGACCCTAAGCCGCGGACGCTGACTTCCGAACAAATCCTGACACTTAAAAACATTTGTGACCGGCTCGAGCGGTTTCACCTCAAAAAGGACCGGCGCCGGATGAAAGGAAAAATGGAACTCAAAACACATGCGCGTCCGCGGCGCGATCGGGCGATCGTTTACGTCCTGCTTTCGACGGGGCTACGCCGAGAGGAACTGGTGAATCTGAACTTGGATCAAGTCGAACCTAGTGACCCTATGCAGCTGCGTGCATCTCGAAGTGCAAAGATCGTCCGGATTCGCGGAAAGGGAAAAACGGAAGGAACCGAGTACTTGTCGGCTGATGCAAGGGCTGCCCTGGCCGATTATTTGGAATTCGAGAGGCATCTGGATCATGCGGAGGAAACGATTTCCTTGTTCTTAAGTGCGATAGGAACACCAGCTCGAATAATAGATGGCCGGCTGTATCCCAGATCCATTAACCGAATCCTTGAGCAAATCGGTAAATGGCACGATGCAGAACAGAAAGATCTGGAGCGCCAGATTTCACCGCTGCGTCCGCATGACTTGCGCCATACCTTTGCCAATGAATTGGCCAAACATCCGGATGTGACAGAGCAAGATTTGGAACGGCTCTTACGCCACCGAAATAAACGGTATTTAACGATTTATACGAGGCCGCCGGAAGCCACGTCTGCGGGGTTTGTCGAGAAGTTGTAGTACCAATCAGTGAACAAAGAATATCTCTTATAAGCTTTTATAATTAAACCCATTTATAATTAACCCCGTTGACAGAATGACGGTAAAAGAAATCGTTCTCAGTATTGACTCGGACAGGATTCGTGCGGAATCACCCGAACTGTACGATTGGTTAAAAGAAGGATGGAAAAAAGAAAAATAAGAACTTTTTCAAGCTTGTCAGCGCGGACACAGTAATGTTAAATATAACCGCTTAAGCTAATTCCATGAGATGCTACAATTAGCACTAATAAAGTGCGGAGGATGAGTCAACACGTGTTCAAAAAACTTGAGGAATCCGTATCGAAAGTACCTTATATCCGACTTGGCAGTTTCCTCCTTCTTGTTATCACATTAATTGTTATATTTATGATTGTAACGCCGATACCGGGATTATTATTTTTCTTATTTTCAGGTTTATTTTTAATTGTTGAGGGATTACATCGTTCCGGTGTGTGGATCGGATGGAAGTTTCTTATTGACTGGGTTTTGCCCGATGACTTACTGCGAATTAACTTCTTCATTCTGGTAAAAAAATTGATGATTATTATAATTAGACTCTCAATTATTATGATTGGACTTTATTTTTTGTCATTTGGTTTGGCCTTTTTCGTTGGCGCTTTGACTAACAGATAACGATAGTCCAGAACTAACCGCCTAATGATAAGGCGGTTTTTCTTATGTTCAGAATTCAACAATCAAGAATAACAGAGACTTCCGCTAAAGAAATACCTAAAGTAATCAAGATTCATTACGCTAAACATTTCTGTAGAGCCTAAGAAATGGGCTTTGTAAAAAAGGGAGCGCCTCGGTATGATGGGTTTGTCGACAACACATCAAGGAGGCGCTCTTACTATGAAGTTTAAGCAATCAGACGCACAAAATCAACGGATTGAACAAATTACCACCTCGCATCTCGTCGTAGGAATTGACATGGCCAAAGAAACGCATGTGGCACAGTCCACAAATTTCCGAGGCATTGCCGGAGGTATTACAGGTACAGAGAAGGCTGCACAGCTCATCGCACAGGCGAAACGTAGTGTGGGAGAACGAACTGCTGTAGAAGAAGCGAGGGCAGATTTAAAACGGCTCATTGAAGAATATGAGCGCGTTACCACCATGCTTGAACAGATTGAAAAGGACATCGAAGCACTGCTTGCTGAGATTCCTATGGCGCAGCAGCTTCGCACCATAAAAGGTCTCGGGAAGATCTTCACCGCGGCTATTTTAGCTGGCACAGGAGATTTAAGGCAGTATGCGCATGGACGTCAGGTATTGCGGAAGGCTGGCCTGAATTTGGCCGAAAGTACGTCTGGAAAGCGAAAAGGACGCATTGTTCTTTCGAAGCGAGGAGACTCTGCCTTGCGAAAATATCTCTATCTTGCAACTGTTCAGCTCGTTTGGAATAATCCCGTTTTCCGTCATTTGCATGAGCACAATCTGCAAGAAAAGAAGATGAAAAAGCAACAATCCAAATTTAAGCTAATAGGAAAGCTGGCACGAATTTAGTTGGAATTGTTCAACGAGGAGAAACGTTTACGCCAGAGAAAACCCTTCTGACTTGGACAGAAGCAGCTTAAGTTAAGATGAATCACGTATATTGACTCATTCGCGGGATTTCACAAAGAAAGCACGGAGGACCGAGTTCGTGTCCCATAAGGGCTCAGACCCATCCGCTAAACGCTATCGGTCTCCACACCTTGGACAGGTATAACGAAGGAATGTAAGGGCATTGACCCGTTGAGTTGTGGGAGGGTGAACCTCCAGGGATCATGTGGAGTATGCGTGCAGTAGAGATAGCCTGGGGAATATTTCCTGAGTGTTCCTCTATTTCCGCATGCTCAGCCCACCACCTCAACGGGGGCATCAACTGCGTTGCTTCCTGAGATGGACTTGATCCAAGGTGACGAAATCCTGCGAATGAGTGAGTATATGTGAGATAAACCCTTAAAAATGAGGGATGGGACACGATAGCTGAATAACAAAAATGAGAAGGCAGCCAGTTCAATCGGCTGCCTTTTCCCCGTTAACGGGCAGGAAAGTTGAATTAAAAGGCGTTACTATTGGGAATATTAGCAAATGATTGAATGAGTAAAAAAATTATTTGGTGATTACGGGTAGGTGTGAAACATGCGTATTGAAACTCATATAAAAAATACTCCAATGCTACTTCTTTTCGCACTGCTTTATATTATCGTATTTGGCTTTTGGTTAAGAAAAAGGATTATTTCGTACGATTTTAAAAATAGAAGTAAATTTTTCTTCTTGTTGGACAACTTTGAGTTGATTGGTGCTGTTCTTATAGGTATAGGGTTACTACTTATGTGCGTTTCTTGAACATGAAAATCGCCGTTCACTGGCAAATATAGCCAAATTCAAGACTTAGAATCTGGAAACAACGCTTAAGCAGATCGAGCAGCGTGATCTACTCCTGCAGAGGCCTTGTAAACCAAAATTAATAATCGGATTACGCCGGTGAATGTGCCGGAGCCTAAGCCCGGTAAAT
>NZ_JBHSOW010000015.1:0-13388 GCF_042656405.1 Paenibacillus solisilvae
AATCGATGTATTACAAACGAGCACGTTAAGTGCCTTATGTGGGTGTCCACTTTCTTGACAGAGGTCCAGGATTGCAGTATAGGGGCAGCCACTAGCGGATTGCACCGTTTTTAACTGTACGAATTCCAGTATAGATTAAGGTGCAACTGCTATCTTTCTGTACCCCGCAACAGCTCCCATCAAGATGGGGTGACGATACGTAATGGCGGTCAACCAATATGCCGCTGATCAATTTTCTTCACTATTAGAATAAGAGGAAACCTCTCCTTACTGGAATGGAGGTACCATCCACTTACTGGAATGGAGGTACCTTCCCTGGAATGGAGCTACCATCCTGGAATGGAGATACCATCTCTGGAATGGAGGTACCGTCTCTGGAATGGAGGTACCATCCACTTACTGGAATGGAGGTACCTTCCCTGGAATGGAGCTACCATCCTGGAATGGAGGTACCGTCTCTGGAATGGAGGTACCATCCACTTACTGGAATGGAGGTACCTTCCCTGGAATGGAGGTACCGTCTCTGGAATGGAGGTACCATCCTACCATTACCAAAGGAGAGGTTTCCTGTACATCGAATGCCCCTGGGCCTGCAAGAGGATACGCTGCAATACCCTCTCATTCCTATCGTCAACGACGCCGTCGATCAGCTCCGCATGAGCATCTACTAGGCATCGGCGACGACATTAGAAAAATGGCTGTACAGCTATGACCACCTGTACAGCCATTTTTCTATTTTATAAGGGTGGCACACTAGGGTGTGAACCACCCGCTTTCATGTCACCTTGATGGAGGCCGGCAGTCTTATTCCCCGATTGTCTGCCGGTCAGGTGCGGAATACGCAATGATCATACGGCAGGGTTCCCAGCTCGTCACCTTGGCGTTATGCGGAACACCTCTTGGAATCCGCAGCATCATGCCGGGTTCCAGATGGAAATTTTCGTCTCCTAATGAATGATCGCATTCGCCTGACAACACGAAGATAACCTCCTCGCAGTTGGGGTGAATATGCCTGTCATTGGCTTTACCTGCCTCAATATAGACCATCCCGAACGTCATTTCCGCTTCCGGATCGATATCCTTGCCGCATAACCACTGGATCTTCCCCCAGTCCATCGATAAGATTCGGCCTTCTTCCAATTTACGCAAATCTGTAATTGTAGCCATGTATATTCTCCTCCTAAGTATGAAGCCCGAATCCCCTCTTCAAAAAGGCGAGGCATTCGGCCATTCCTTCTTCAATCTCCCCGCCGCTTTCCTCATCTGCCGACACCCATCCGCCGTATCCGGTATCCTGGATCGCCTCAAAGATCGGCTGGAAAGGGATTGTCCCCCGTCCGAGGATTTGCCAATCCCCCTCAGCGAAATCCTTCATATGGTAGTTATCGATGACCGACTTGAAGCTTCGAATGAGCTCCGCACAGTCAGTGATTCCTGATTTGATCAAATGAGCCGTATCTATTGTGAGGCCAACCGTTCCCTCCCGCGCGCGATCGAAGAATAGATCAAAGTCCTCCCGGTACATGACCGGCTGGTCGTAATGATGATGCAGGGAAAGCTTAATACCGTACTGCTCCTGAGCTTCCTGCCCCATATTCGACAGCACTTCCGCAAACGTTCGAATATCTTCCGCTTCTACCGCTCTTCTGGACACGCCATGGCAGAAAATGATTCGTTCAGATCCGATCGCCTGTCCGAAACGGAACCTTTCGCGCAGCTCTTGGAGTCCCTCCTCATCCAGCCTTCCTCCGGTAATTAACGCAGATCCCGCTCCCGGCAGGTGACCCCACTTCGCAAGAAACCGTTCCGGCTCTCTGAGATAGGGCTCGTATTGGCCGGACTTAAGCTGCAGGCCCTGATAGCCGGCTGCCTGGTAGCCGCTTAACAACCGATCCCGTTCTCCATCGGTTCCAGTCGGTCTTGAGAAAGCAAACTTCATTGTCATACCAGAACTCCGCCCCGCAGCTGAACGATCCGGTTCTCTTTCGCTGACACATAAGCTGCATCGAGCATAGCTACAATCTTCAGATTGTCTTCTGCGCTGTTAGCGGCCTCCTTGCCGGTCTCTATCCAGGTAAACAGCTGCTTAATATTCTCTAAGCTGTTCTCCTCCCGTGAGAAGCGGTGGTCCCATCGCACGGATGGTTCTCTAGCGCCTTGGCGGTATAGTTCTACATAGCTGTGATCACAGCGGAGCGTGCCTGTTTCCCCGATCACAATCATCTCTGTTCTGCCGATCATGGAAGAGAAGCTTTGCGTATAGGTAACGATGGCGCCATTCTCGAATTTAATTTGTACGGTCGCATCTGTTTCCCCTTTGCAATGAATCGCCTCCGATGAACGCATCAGACTGACGACAGACTCAGCTTCGCAACCGAGAACCTGGCGGAAGCCGTCGAACCAATGAATTCCCATAACGGACAGCGCATGCCGCTCACAATCCAGCCGCCAGCCGGCGTCCTGACGAAAAAACATATTGTTAAAGTTGATCATGGTGACTTTTCCGATGGTATGATCGGCAACGAGCTTCTTTACGATATCGAATGGATAATGGCGTCTGAAATTCTGGTTGACAGCAACCGGGATACCGAGCTGCTTGGCTTTCTCCGTGATTTCTGCGGCTTCGCTCAGCGTGTCGGAGAAAGGTTTCTCGACAAATAGCGGAAATCCAGCTTCCAGCAGCGGGAAGACAACCTGCTTTCGGACTGACGTAGGTGTACAAACGACGACAACATCAACGCCGCTGCCCTGAATAAATTCATCCAGATTCGTAAAGCGCTTTGGGATACCGTATTTATCTGCCCGAAGCTTAAGCATGTCCGGGTTCGAATCGCAGATTGCGGTAAACTCGATCAGCTCCGGCGCTCCTTTGTAACCCTCCAGATGCAGCTCTGTTACGCCGCCTGCTCCGACCAGCCCGACTTTAAACTTCTTCATGTTTGCACACCCCGTTCAATTTATTTTCCAATTATTCAACCTAGTTGAATTAAAATCAATATAACGCACTGAAGTGGATGCTGCAACCGTTTTTTTTACCATGCATAGTTAAATGACTGGCGTTTTCATGCCAAAATCGGTAAAGTTGAATGATAGTAAACTTTAAGTGGTGAGGTATGGAAATGGAATTGGGCAAACGAATCCGTTTTATCCGCAAGGAGCAAAAACGTACACAACATGAAATTGCTGAAGCATGCGGCTTCACGAAGAGCATGCTGTCCAAGATCGAGAGCGGCAGCACGATGCCGGCTGTTGCGACGCTAATGAAAATCGCCGGAGCGCTTGGCGTGAAGGTATCCGACCTGCTTGAGCCTGATATAAGCAACGGAACCGTATTTACTAGTGCAACGGAGTACAATGACGTCAATAAATGGATCAAAACGAACAAAGGCTACTCCTTCTTCGCCTTTGCTCCCGGAAGAAGAGACAAGATCATGCAGCCGTATTTGTTTGTTGCCGAGAAAGGGCAGGTCAAGAGTCACGTTTTCTCCCATGAAGGGCAGGAATTCATTTACGTGCTTTCCGGCAGGATGAAATACAAGGTCGGAAACCTGGAATATGAGATGAACGCAGGAGACGGGGTATATTTTAATTCCCTTGAAGAGCATCTGGTGATCCCTTTATCCTCTCAGGTCAAATATTTGGCGGTCTTTACAGAAGAAGACCGGAAATCAGCGGACAGCCAATGATTTCCGGTCTTTATTTCCTTCACTGTCTATGAACCTTCCCATGGAGCCTTAACCCCCAAGTCCAATCCGAACTTTCTCAGCTGCTCCCATTTCCCTTCACGCTTCAGCACTTCAGCCTGCTTGGAGCCAATGACATCATAATGGGGAAACGGCTGCCGGTTGTGAATGTACTTGGGATTCAGACCATTGGCAAGACACCAGTCGGAGAGCATGCCCAGATCGGAGCAGCCCACTTTGGTCACGGTCTTATTCCCTGGGAAGCGGGGATCCAGCCAATAATGAGTCAAAAAAGCAATTTCCCCGCTTGCAACCGCCGTTTTCCAGCGCTCCAGCTCTTCTCTCTTGATTCCAAATGCCATAATCGGATTCCGCCTTCAGCTCAGGTGTATCGCAGCGCGCGAAGCTCTCAGCGCTCTTCATCGCACACAGCAAATCATCAGCACTCTTCTGATTATAGCAAAAAACAGCGGACGCCCGTAGCGTTCGCTGTTTACGGCTGCTGTTCATAGGCCAGCTGATGGCCGTCCTCAAATCCTTTGGCAAAGCCTGCATTATATCCTTCGTTGTAGGATTGATCGAACGCCTGATTGTAGCCGCTGAGCTTCCTGCTTGTGGATTTCTTGCGGCTGCGTTCTCTTGTCCGGCGCCGATTGATGCCTTTGGCCCTGCCAAGCTTCGAGCCGCGGACAGCTTTCTTCTGCTTGCTCAGCGTTCGCTTAACTCGTTTTGTCCGATTGCTCGCTGAGACCGGACGCCCTTTGCGTCTACCTGCTGGCTGCTTCAATGCCGTTGCCTCCTCTTCGATTGCTTCCTGCTGCTTAACGATTGCACTCCGCTGCTCGGGATACGCTGGTGTTAAGCCACGGTTTTGAAGGAATCCCCTGCTTCTTGGCGCGTTTCAATCGCATTCCGGCTACCGTCTTGGCCATTGTGAGCTGCATGGCAGTCAGAGAAGCCACATTCTCACGAATTGACTTCGCCATATCAGGAGAGTGGTCGGCTACATCGGCAATACTGTCCAGAATACGGGCGACTGCCTGCTGACTCCTGGCGATTGAATGAATCAGCTCAATCCGCGCCTCCCACTCTTTCTGAGGAAGATTCATTCGACTCTGTCTCCTGCGTCAAAATTCCCGCCGAACATGTTTCCCATCGATTGGCCTTCAGGCTCCTGGATATTGTGGCGCAATGTTGCCCTGAGCACGCTCACCATGCCCTGGTTCAGCTTCGTTAATCCGTCTATGACCTCAATAAGCTGCTCATGGACAAGTAGCGTCTCTTTGAGATGTTCCTGCTGCTCCGCGTAGGCTTCCGGAGTGACATGATTGCAAAGCCAGCTTCGTACCTTTTCCGCTTCGACTGCTTTAGCTTCCAGAATCATCGCCACATTCCACTGCAGCTTAGCGGAGGCATCCAGCATTCGCGCATACGCTGTTTCACGACTCATCGCTTAAGCACGCTTCCTTCCCCGCCTTATTCCTCTGCTTCGCCTTCAAGCTCCTTCATCACAGCGGTAATCGTAACCGCCATCGTCTCCTGCAGCTCGGCTATACTGTTCAAATATGCGACAACATTCCTCGTCACCGCATGCGAGTTTTCCATCAATTCGTGTAATCCGCCGAAGTTCGGATGCTGGTCCGGCAGGGCCTGCACCATCTGTGCCATACGCACCGCCACATGACGCTTCGCCTCAAGGACTCTCGCCATTTGTGCGTGCGAATGTGACATATGCTCGATCATTTCAGTTACTATGTGCTGCATGCCGCTGTCCCTCCTTGCTCTTTAACAGCATATGCGCTTGATTCCCGCGTGATACTGTGCAGATCGAGTGCAAGCGCCCTTGGGCTCTGGCGTTCATAAGTTCGCAGAGACGCGCACCGGGGCAATAATCGGCAGACCTTCTGGCAGACTGCTCATCTGATCGTCCGATATCAAACCGATAGGCTTCAAATGCAGCCCCCAAGCTTCCAACGCTGCCTTGCTTGCTGCCTTGCGGCGCATACCCTGCTCCACGACATAGCATACACCGTCTGTTCCAATTGCGGGCAGCCCGCCGGATTGCCCCATGGCTCCACCCTGACCATGCCAGTGTGCGCCGACTTCCTCCGCAGTGACTGTATCGCCAAGCGGCCACCTTCTTAAGTCAATCTGGGATAAGCGAATGACCGGCAGTGCCAGCTCCCCGGTCACCGGTCTGCGAATCCCGCCCTGCACCCAGAACGGTGTTTCTCCAACACCGCGTATGACCACATTTTGCGGGAAGAAGGCTGTCTCGCCAAGCGGCTGCGGCTGGCCGGATTCCTCGCCCATGGCGGCTCTCTTGGCGGCCTTCTCTTTGACATTGTGGATCAATTCATGCGGATTGCCCCATTTGTCCATATACACATGCATATTATGGTTATTGACCTCGGTAAGCTTCTCACCAAGCGCCTTCATGCTGACGCTGCCGTAATGGTGGATGAACGTATCCCGCGCAATGACCAGCGAGTAACCCTGAAGGCGGACCCTAATATTATAATCATCATCCTCATAGTTACCCACCTTGAAGCCTTCATCCATAAATCCCGTACGCTCCCAGAGCTCCCGGCGCAGCAGTAAGCAGAATCCCGTCAGCCGGTCGGTCCGCTGCCATTTTGCAGGATCGGGGATATTAAAATGCTGCGCAAAAGCCGGCATATCTGCCACATTCTTGTATGGAACTTCAATACGCTGGTCACCGCTGATGTAGTTCGTCACCGGGCCAACCATGCCGATTAACGGATCGCTGTTCAAACAATCCAGCATATTCTCGAGCCATCGCTTCGTTACAATCGTATCGTTGTTCAGAAGCAGCAGTGTCGTCCCTTTCGCCATCATCATGCCGATGTTGATTGCACCCGCAAACCCGCGGTTCGTCTCCAATACCCGGTAGCGCACCTGACTGCTGATTTTCTTCAAATAGTCAGCCGTTCCATCGGTGGAGGCATTATCGACAACAATGATTTCGTACAATAAACGGGTATGGTCGCCAATGCTGTCTATACACTGCTTCAGATAATCCACTTGATTGTAGCTGGGGATAATGATGCTCGTGCCTTCAAAAAGATTGCCGAAGCTCTCGTAGCCCGAGCGCAGCCCTTCATTGTATCCGGCCTCTAATCCGGCCGGATATTCACTGGGCTTCGCTTTACGGACGGCGGATCGCACGGATCGGCGCCGCTTCTGAAGGCGAACTTGCCGTCTCTTTGGTTTCATCGCTTTTCTCTCCCATTTCGAATCCATACTTCAACCTGGCAGGTCAGAATTTAACCTCGCCTTTAACAATTGCATCTGCCATATGACCAAAATCAATGGCGACCTTTCCACGCTCTGCCGCAATTCGGTAGCTGATCACAACGGCCGGAATACCGGCTGATACGAGCGCCAAATCAAATACGGCATCCCTCACCTCAGCCATGACGCGTTCAATATCCGCAAAACCATGAACCGGGCTAATGATACCCGTTACAAGAAAGCCGTTCTCTTGCAGAACCTGGGCAAGCTCAGGAGCGACATTGCCGATAATGAGCAGTCTCTTGCCTTGGAGCAGCTGCGTTAATAATCCTGCTGTATGCAAACCGTAATTAATGGTGGAACTGGTCAGGCGAAGCCGCCTTGGATCAATACCGTGGCTGCGCAGAACAGGATGAAGGAGCGGTTGGAAATTCTTCCTCCTCGACATGGGCACCCCGACGATTTGCGCATGGCAAATAGCAAGCGCGATCTGATCACGGGCGTGCAGATCAGGCGGGTTCACACCTGCATAGGAGAGAAATCTGCCCTCTTGCTTCACCGTTTCGCTGTCATAGATCTTCTCCTGGGATAATGCCAGCAGTTCGCCGTCGCCTAACCGGATAACAGCGCAAGGCCGTTCCAGCCTAACCGCCTGCTCCATCTCAGCGAATACTTCCTGTACTTCCATAAGCGGGTAACAGAGCGGCTTCAGCATCTCAACTCCCGCACTAATAACCTCCTGAAGACTCACCTCCGGAAGCAGCATATGCTGCGGGGTCGCCATTTCAAGCAGTATCTCTCCGCCCTCGTATTTCCCCAGCTCATAGCCGTCCTTATACGATGATTCAGCCGATTCCGGCTTAAGTAAGGACCGTTCCCGTTTCTCCTGATGAAGGAGGCGGCGCTTCGAGCGGTTTGGGCGTTTCGAGGAGGGACGAATCCCCACTCTTGTCCGTTTCTTCGACATACGATGGCTCACCCGCTTCACTGACGGCACTTTGTCTTTGCTGCCTGGTAATGCCGGTTTAACCAGCGGCTTAGCAGAGATTCGCGGCAAAATCAGCCGGCGGCTCAAGGGACTGTTCCTATCAGTTTATTAGCGGCCTCGAGCAAAGACTCGAAAGTTCCCGCATCCGTCCACCAGCCATGAATCTGACTGTATTCCAGCTTGTTTTTAGCGGCATAAGCATTGTTGACATCGGTAATCTCAAGTTCTCCCCGATGGGAGGGAGCCTGCTCGGTGATGTGAGTAAATACAGTATCGTCGAACATATAGATGCCTGTCACAATATGATCGGTCTGCGGGTCAGCAGGTTTCTCATCGATCCGTTCGATTTTACCATTGTAATCAAAGACCGGAACTCCATAACGATGCGGATCGGGAACCTGCTTGAGCAGCACCATCGCCCCATCCGGCTGCCGGGTAAAGGCGTCAATATGCGGTTTCAATGGCTCCTCGAACAGATTGTCGCCAAGCAGCACAATGAATTTGCGGTCATCGCCGATAAAAGGTTTCGCGAGATCCAGTGCCTGAGCGATTCCGCCCGCTTCTTCCTGAATACGATAAGTAAGCGAAACGCCAAACTCTTGACCGCTGCCAAGAAAATCGGTAAATGAACCTGCAGCCTGCCGACCGGTGACGAGCAAAATATCGGTGATGCCTGCCTCCTGCAGCCGGTGAAGGCCGTAACATATCATAGGAAGCTTGCCGACGGGCAGCAAATGTTTATTCAACAGTCTCGTAAGCGGCAGCAATCTCGTTCCCATGCCACCAGCTAGAATGACAGCTTTCACTTCTTATAAAACCTCCTAAGCCTCCACTCCTCTTTGGAGCAAACGCATATCGTAAGTACTCTGCCTCTATATAAAGCTTGCGGGGTCAACCTGCCATTTTGCGATAAACTGCTGACGGTTGCGTTCCACCAGCTGCCCTACCTCTACGGGGCTGCTGCGTTTGAAGCTGACGCTGCCCTGATGGTGAACCAGCACATTTGAACACATCAGCAGGATGTAGCCATGCATTCTAGCCCGGAAGCAATAATCGTCATCTTCATAATGTCCAGGTGCAAACCGCTCATCCAGCTCTCCGATCCGCGTGTACAGCTCTCTCTTGAACAACATGCAAAAGCCGACAAGACGAAGAATCGGAACAGCAGCCAGCTCCCTGTTCTGACGGACTTCAGCTGCAATACGGTGAAATTCCTGCATCGATTCAAATGGATAATCGACCTGCTGTTTGCCGCTTGCGTAGTTCGTTACGGGGCCGACAATTCCAATCTCCGGCTGATTGTACAATGCTTCCTGAAGTCCTGCCAGCCAGCCCTCCGTTACCGTAACATCATTATTAAGAATCATCAGATTATCACCGGTTGCCAGGCGAAGGCCTTTATTGCAAGCGGTGGGGAAGCCGATATTTTCAGCTAAAGAGATCACCGTCACCCGTTCTCGAATACACCATTCACATGTGCCGTCCGTAGATCCATTATCGACAACGATAAGCTCATACGGAGTTTCATGTTCAAGGGTGTGCATGCGTATGGAATCAACAGCCTGCTGAAGCAGTGCAAGGCCGTTATAGCTTGGAATGATAATACTCGTACGTCTCATGAGCCACCACCTCTGCCCGCAATCCGGGTTCTTGAACGATCCAGATAGGAGAGTCTGCTTCCTCTATGCTCCATGGCTGCTGCCAACGCCTCAATATGATCGCCAATGATCAATCTCTCGGCTGCTGTATCACTGAAAGGTGCAATGGTTCTTCTGATCAGGCTGTGAGTGCCCTTCTGAATCAAGTAAGCCGTAACCGTTAATTTATGCTGAATAACGAACTGATGCGCAACAGGCGGGACTGCTAATAATTCAGCACCAACAAGCTGTATCGCTCTTCGCGACCACGCCTGGGGCAGGTCGGCTGCCGAATTTGCTGCCAGATCCGGACGCCCCAGCGACCAATTCATGAAGGCTCTTATTCGTGTGATATCATCCCATTGACTAAAGAGACCTACAGCGCCGCTGATATCCGATAAAGCTACATCAGTTGAGGAGTCTGCAGCCGCGAGCAAGAAGGCGAGACGCTCAGCGGGAATGAAGACAGAACCATCCGTGAATAAAACCGTTTCCGCCTTGGTCAGCTTCGCGCCGACTGCGCGGCCAACATCCTGGCCGAGGGATTCCGTTATGTGAACGATTGTAACCCCGGGCAATCTGCGGGCTTCCGCAAAGCCCTTCTCGCCTTGCGCCTCCAGCACGACGATGATTTCGTCCAGCGGCAGCCTTAACAGCTCTTGAATCGCTGCGATATTCAAGCCCGAGCTTGGGAGTACAACCGCCGCTGCTGATTGATGCTTGGGAACAGGAAGCCAGGCTTGAGAAGGCAAATTCAGCTCAGCCATGAAGCCTTCTGCATAATGGGAGCTGTCTGCAATCCTTTTTCCCGTGAGTGAGGATGACGGCCTCTGTTCGCATCTGCGCGTCCAGCTTTCATTGATACGCTGCTTTAACGAATTAGAGATCACAGCCGGAAATCCGGATGCCCGCAGCTGTTTGGCATCCTGCATGCCTGAGCTGTAAGCCGCTCTTAAATCGCTTGCCGAGGAGAATAAGCCCCGTTTATCGCGCCGCAGCAAGGCAGCGGAACGGGAACTACGGCCTGCGTTTCTTCGTTTCAGCTTGCTTCTTGTCGCTCTTGACCGCCGCATATGCTCACCTCGCCCATTCTCGTTTTCGCTGTTGATCTTCGAAACCTCCACGCTCATCGGTCTGCTCTGTCAGCCATTCTATCGCTTCCAGATGATCTCCGATAATCAGCGTTTCTAGTGGGTTGATTCGTTCCCTCTCTGCACGCGGCAAATTCAGTTTACCTACATTTATCCGATGAACCGCGTTAACGACAAGGCCATAGTGCACGGCTTTGGCATGAGCCAGAGGAGGTACGGAAAGTGCTGCTGCGCCGATTTTCTCCAAAGCCTGCTTGCTGATCGCATGCGGAACAGCCGTCATGGAGGTCCCTTTTAAATCAGATCGCTGAAGCATAGCATTGAGTACATGCTTCGCTAAAACAACGCTGTGTACGACTCTCTTTTTGGTGGGTCCCGAATAATCATTTAACGCGACATCCACACCGCCTGTAAGAACGGCTTGAACGAAAGGCCTCAGTGCTTCCGCTGAAATAACCATATCTCCGTCAATAAACAGCAGAACCTGACCTTTAGCTGCAGACGCCCCTATACTCCGTCCCACATCATGCCCAAGCGCGCTAGGGTATTCAATCACATGGGCACCGCAACGTCTGGCAATTGCCGATGAACCGTCAGTGGAACCATTAGCAACAACGATAACCTCGGTCTTGTTATGGACGCGTGAAGCCTCTCGAATGACCCTGGCGATCGTTCTTCGTTCATTCATCACCGGGATAATGACGGATACGATGGGTTCCGAAGCGGATAATATGGCTTCCGGCAGACTGACCGCGGGAAGTTCCTCCTGGAGCTGACGCCTGAATACTCTTTTGCTAGAGATAGAACGTGGCGTATGCCGTATCTGGGATTTTCGTTTCGTAATCTGTGAACTAGAGCTCTGTTTTGTACGGCGAATTGCGGGTTTACTGCTAGATTTGGGTGAACGGAGAGCAGCAATCGTGCTCGGTTTTGGTTTGATCACCGGTCTGCTTTTAACCCTATGGATAACAGCCTCCGCAGGCTTGGCAGACTTGGCAGGCTTGGCTGATTTAGCTGAAATTGCTGAATTGGATGGCACCGGCACTAGCTTCAACCACAGATTACTCATAGAACGATTCCCAGCTGTCCTATTTCCACCAAAGGGTCTCTTCATCGCTATCACCTCTTCGCTGTCACAAATGACTGAAATCTACGCTGCCTCATTCCTTGGAACCAGCTTTTACAACATATTGTATGGATCAGAAAGAGTAAGAGGAACGGCTTTTGTACGTCAAGGCTTACGCCTCACTTCGTTTTCACGCGTTTATCATACAGACAAATGAAGAGGATACGAGAGCAAAAGAGAGATAAGGTATACAAGCGGATAAGGACACATGCCCTTGCAACTGAATCTATCATTTTACATATGCTATAGAAAAAGAGGACAGCCCTTGCGAACCGGCTCTCAGGCACAGCCTCGCAAAAACTTAGCACATGCTTCCGAAGCAGTTTTTGCTTAATGCTGCCTAACCGGCAGCCTTAGGCACAGCCTCGCAAAAACTTAGCACATGCTTCCGAAGCAGTTTTTGCTTAATGCTGCCTGACCGGCAGCCTTAGGCACAGCCTCGCAAAAACTTAGCACATGCTTCCGAAGCAGTTTTTGCTTATTGCTGCCTGACCGGCAGCCTTAGGCACAGCCTCGCAAAAACTTTAAGGACGTGATCATTTGTCAGATTTGGAGCTTCGTAGACGGCTTCGTACTTTTATCAATCAGGCGGAGGCCGCTTGGTTCAAGGTTTATGATTCCAGCCTTGGTCGTAAAGTTATCGTCGTGAGGGGTGATGAATACATCCAGCTGCCGCTTCAGTTCAGCATTCGGCCGAAGATTATCGCTTTTTTTCGAAAGTATTGGAGCCCTGCATTTAGCCAGGTTCAATTCTGCAACCTCAAATCCATTCTCTTTCGCGGGCGGCGCTATGTCATTCTGGCAGATCCGGGTCCTGTCCCTAACCACGTCGTTTCCTTGCGCATCATCTGTCAGACATCGACTAGAATTCGTGTAAGAGCGGTTCTATCGGGCGGTTCGAGTGGAAATGTAGTGATCTTTTATACAATTGCTAGATCCTCTTCGAATGGACTCACTATCATTAGCCGGACAGGACTGAAAAACGACTACCGGTTTATCCCCTGCAAATAACTGAAAATGCCAAAAAAACCTCTGTGAAGCCGCTTGTAAGCCGGTTTCACAGAGGTTTTTCGTATTAGTTGGTGCCTATTGCAATCCAGTTAATAAGTCCCTTCGGCTCAGGGCTGATGCGGGTACGGATAATGGTTACTTGCACAGCCTCAGGTGTTTTTGCTTTAATGACAGCATAGCAGGAGGTTTGATCGGTTGTAGCAACAAAGACATAGTTCGCATTTGAAAAGGGTTCATCAAAGGTGATGGTACAGTCCAACAGCTCGCCTTGACCTGCAAAGTTGTAAGCTGCTAATCCGAATTGCTGCACGGCTGTCTGTTTAGCTGTTGAACGGATTGGTGTAAAGTCCAGCTTCGCTGCACATATCGACCCATCCTGCAGCTGCTCGCTTTCCAACCGTTGACCAACTGACGTTACCCCGAAAACATCCGATGCCAGATGCTCCGCCTTAACCGAACCAGGCGCCAGCTTCGCGCTTGTCACGGAACCATCGCTCAGCGTTTCCGTGCTTACTGCACCTTTCGCCAGCTTCGCTCCCGTAATCGATTCGTCACTTAGCGCTTCGGCGCTGATTACGCCTGCGGCCAGCTTCGCAC
>NZ_JBHSOW010000015.1:13466-16046 GCF_042656405.1 Paenibacillus solisilvae
GCCAGCTTCGCACCGGTAATCGATTCGTCACTTAGCGCTTCGGCGCTGATCACGCCAGCGGCCAGCTTCGCACTTGTAACCGCACCATCGCTCAGTGCTTCCGTGCTTACTGCACCTTTCGCCAGCTTCGCACCGGTAATCGATTCGTCACTTAGTGCTTCGGCGCTGATTACGCCTGCGGCCAGCTTCGCACTTGTAACCGCACCATCGCTCAGCGCTTCCGTGCTTACTGCACCTTTCGCCAGCTTCGCTCCCGTAATCGATTCGTCACTTAGCGCTTCGGCGCTGATCACGCCTGCGGCCAGCTTCGCACTTGTCACCGCGCCATCGCTCAATGCTTCCGTGCTTACTGCACCTTTCGCCAGCTTCGCTCCAGTTATCGATGCGTCACTTAGCGCTTCGGCGCTGATTACGCCTGCGGCCAGCTTCGCACTTGTCACCGCGCCATCGCTCAATGCTTCCGTGCTTACTGCACCTTTCGCCAGCTTCGCTCCAGTTATCGATTCGTCACTTAGCGCTTCGGCGCTGATTACGCCTGCGGCCAGCTTCTCACTTGTTACTGAACCATCGCTCAGCGTTTCCGTGCTTACTGCACCTTTCGCCAGCTTCGCTGCGGTAATCGATCCGTCACTCAGCGCTTCGGCGCTGATTACGCCTGCGGCCAGCTTCTCACTTGTCACCGCACCATCGCTCAGCGCTTCCGTGCTTACTGCACCTTTCGCCAGCTTCGCACCGGTAATCGATCCGTCACTTAGCGCTTCCTCGCCTACCGCTCCTGCTGCCAGCTTCGAGCTCGTCACTGCGCCATCACTCAGCGTTTCCGTGCTTACCGCACCTTTCGCCAGCTTCGCTGCGGTAATCGATCCGTCACTTAGCGCTTCCTCGCCTACCGCACCTGCGGCCAGTTTCTCACTTGTCACCGAACCATCGCTCAGTGCTTCCTCGCCTACCGCACCTTTCGCCAGCTTCGCACCGGTAATCGATTCGTCACCCAGCGCTTCGACGCTGATCACGCCTGCGGCCAGCTTCGCACTTGTTACTGAACCGTCACACAGCGCTTCCGTGCTTACCGCATCTTTCGCCAGCTTCGCACTCGTCACGGCACCGTCACTCAGCGTATCAGTACTTACTGCACCTTTCGTGAGCTTCGCTCCCGTTATCGATGCGTCACTTAACGCTTCGGCGTTAATTACGCCTGCGGCCAGCTTCGCACTTGTTACTGAACCGTCACTCAGCGCTTCCGTGCTTACCGCATCTTTCGCCAGCTTCGCACTCGTCACTGCGCCGTCACTCAGCGTATCAGTACTTACTGCACCTTTCGTGAGCTTCGCTCCCGTTATCGATGCGTCACTTAGCGCTTCGGCGTTAATTACGCCTGCGGCCAGCTTCGCACTTGTTACCGAACCATCGCTCAGCGTTTCCGTGCTTACTGCACCTTTCGCCAGCTTCGCACTAGTAATCGATCCATCACTTAACGTTTCCTCGCCTACCGCTCCTGCGGCCAGCTTTGCTGCTGTCACTGCGCCATCGCTCAGCGCTTCCTCGTCTACCGCTCCTGCCGCCAGCTTCGCGCCCGTCACTGCGCCATCGCTCAGCGCTTCCTCGCCTACCGCTCCTGCTGCCAGCTTCGCTCCCGTCACTGCGCCATCGCTCAGCGCTTCCTCGCCTACCGCTCCTGCTGCCAGCTTCGCTCCCGTCACTGCGCCATCGCTCAGCGCTTCCTCGCCTACCGCTCCTGCTGCCAGCTTCGCGCTCGTCACTGCCTCATCACTCAGCGCTTTCGTACCTACCGCTCCTGGTGACAGCTTCGCACTAGTCACTGCGCCGTCGCTTAGCTCCTCCTTGCCTACCGCTCCAGCTGCCAGCTTCGCTCCCGTCACCGCACTATCGCTCAGCGCTTCCTTGCCTACCGCTCCAGCGGCCAGCTTCGCTCCCGTCACTGCACCATCGCTCAGCGCTTCTGCACCTACCGCTCCAGCTGCCAGCTTCGTTCCCGTCACTGCACCATCGCTCAGCGCTTCTGCATCTACCGCTCCAGCTGCCAGCTTCGCTCCCGTCACTGCACCATCGCTCAGCGCTGCCGCGCCTACCGCTCCTGCAGCCAGCTTCGTGCTCACAACTGCTCCGTTGCTCAGAGCTTTCTCGCCTACCGCTCCTGCAGCCAGCTTCGTGCTCACAACTGCGCCGTCGCTCAGCGCTTCCTCGCCTACCGCTCCTGCAGCCAGCTTCGCGCTCACAACTGCGCCATCGCTCAGCGCTTCCTCGTCTACCGCTCCAGCGGCCAACTTCGCGCTCGTCACTGCGCTATCGCTCAGCGCTTTCTCGCCTACCGCTCCTGCAGCCAGCTTCGCGCTCACAACTGCGCCATCGCTCAGCGCTTTCTCGCCTACAGCTCCTACAGCCAGCTTCTCTCCCGTCACCGCGCTGTCGCTCAGCGCTTCCGCGCCTACCGCTCCTGCTGCCAGCTTCGCGCTCACAACTGCGCCATCGCTCAGCGCTTCCTCGTCTACCGCTCCTGCAGCCAGCTTCGCACTCGTCACTGCGCTATCGCTCAGCGCTTTCTCGCTCACCGCTCCTGCA